>NZ_JALPRH010000039.1:0-48908 GCF_030464795.1 Paraburkholderia sp. SECH2 | reverse complement strand
TTAGAGGTGTCCAGGTTCATTGAACCACTACAGTGCCGCCCCGCACAGGGGCAACGCTAATAGACCACTAACAATACAAGGAAAGGCACCAAAGCCAGAACAAGGAAAGCCCAAAGCCCTAAGAACACTGACAAACAACCGCCCCGCAGGGAAAAAAACCATAAACCCCAATTTCTATGTGACCATACCCAAACTAGAACCCGCACGGAGTGCAACAAAAAAATGCAACACCCTGACCCACTCCATCCCCTTCGCCCCTTCCTGAAAAACTTCGTGTGGGAACACGGCCACATCGGCACTCGCTACCTCAACTGCGCCACCGGCGAAATCAGCTTCGATGATGGCAAAAAATCCCGCTTCGCAGCAGAAAAATACCTCTACGTCCCGCTCGACAAAGACGCCACCGACGACCCACTAGCCACCGGCCCCGCAACCCAGGACGCCGCCCTCGCCCGCTTCCTCCGCGCCGCGCAACTCGGCAAACCCGAAGAAGCCGGCTCCGCCGCCGAAGTCCAACGCGCCGTTCATGATTGTCTCGACCTGGCAATCTTCAGCGCCTATCAGCACGACGCGCTGCAAGCAGTCGACCACTACACCCAAGAAGCAATGTTCGACGACGAAATCCGTGCGGCCCTCGTCGACGATATTCGACGGGTCTACACGCCCATGCGCGAACAACTGGCGCTCTACGACTTCACCGTGCTGCACGGTCTGCCCACGCCGCTTCTCTTCAGCGATTCACCCTTCATCGACTGGCGAGTGCGCGTCAAACCCGCTATGCCGTTCGTCTCGCTGCCCCTCGGACCCTATGCATTGCTGGTCGGCACGCCGTCCGGAAGAACCAGTCGCGCAGCACCCGTCGCGTGGAAAACGGCCGTGTCGATGGGCGTGCTAAAAGATCACAATCGCCTGATGGCTGAGCGCGCCCGTCTGTGGATCGTGGCCACCAGCGATGATCAACTGATCGCCATACAAGATCGCTTCAAGAAAGATGACGCGTAACCCGCTGCAGCGCCCCGCATAGCTTCACGCCTCGCGGTGTGAATGCGCTTCAAGCGCAAGCGAAAAAGCCATGTGGCCGATTTCGATGCCCATGGTATTGATCATGCGCGGCTTATGAAACGCGGCTAATTGCGCACGTTGCTCAGGGCTGCCGATATCAAGTCGCGCGAGCAGTTCAGCAACGGTTGCATACAGCACGCCAATGTTGCCGTCCTCCACCTTCACCGCAATGCCGAGTGCACCGTCCGCGCCGAGCTGCTCAGTTTGCCGCGACGCACGCACGCCGATTGCATAGCTGCCGTCGGCGCCGACCTTGCCAATCAGCGCGCCATCGAACGCGCGCATCAAGGCGGTACAGAAACGCCCCTCGCCTGCTACCCACTCCGGATGCGCAGCCATCGCACGATAGATGCGTGCGAGCGCAGCGGTGCGTGGCGATATGGAAGAAGGAATGGACGAAGAAGCCGCGGACGAAGCCGAAACCTCATCCTCCGCGGCAGCGAGCTTCGCGAACAGTCGGGCGAGTCGGTCGAGGGGGAACGCCGGCGTCGGCAGATTGCACCCGTCGATCGACCATTGCACCGCATCGTCCGGCAAGTCGCATACCTCGGCGACGGTATGCTTCACGCGCACCTGTAGCGGGTGCTCCGGCAGTTCATAACCCCTTACTGCCGCGCCGATCGAACGCGCCCCGGCCAGCATGCCGGCGTGCTTGCCCGAACAATTGCTGCACACGGCATCCGGCTTGAAGTCGCGCTTCAGCCAGTCGACGTACACCGCGTCGGACAGCGGGGGATGGCCGCCGCAACGCAGATCGGCTTCGCTGACCTGTGCCTTGGTCAACATCTGTCTCGTGCGTTCGATGTGGCGCGGCTCGCTGCTATGCGAGGCGCACATGAGTGCAAGATCCGTTTCGTCGAAACCGAAACGCTCGAGCGCGCCCGTCTCGACTACCGCCAAAGCTTGTGCCGGTTTTGCCGCTGAGCGTGCCAGCGTGATACGCGACGGATCGCCGAATGAATACAGCAGGCGGCCGTCGGCCTGAACCACCGCGACATGGGCGATATGTGTATTCTCTATCGCTTCGCCGCGATAGACAGTCGCCGCAATCGGCCCGGTTTCACGCAAAGTCATGTTTGCTCTCCTCCTGATCGCGTCGACCGTCGCGATCGTTATCAATCATGGTGACGCGAGCGATTCTACGTTCGTCTTTCGCTCAATCCAAATCTCCGTTGGCTGGCCATAGTATGCAAGCGAGTTGCACGACGCGTTGGACCGCTGCTTAAGCCGCTTCGTGAATATGCTGGACAAGATAGTCGATGAGCGCCCTCACCTTCGGCGGCAAGAAGCGGTTCGGCGGATACAGCAGCCACACCGACCCCACGTAAGCGCGCGCTTCGAGATTCCAATCCGGCAGCACCTGCACGAGTTCGCCGCTGAGCAATGCATCCGTGGCGGCAAACTCGGGCAGGTTCGCGATGCCGAAATCCTGCTGCGCGGCTTCGAGTCGCGCGCCCGCATGATTGGCGATGTAACGCCCTTTCACGTCGACGGTTTGCGTCTCCGTGCCACGACGAAAGCGCCAGCGGTTGTCGTCGGCGGTTTCGCCAAGGTAGATGCAATCGTGCTTGAGGAGATCGCGCGGTTGCGCCGGCGTGCCGTGCTCACGCAAATAAGCCGGCGATGCAACCAGCAACCAGCGCACGGCCCCCAGCCTGCGTCCCGCGAGCCCTTGCGGAGGATGCTCGGTCAGGCGGATCACCAGATCGACATCGTCGGCAAGCGGATCTACGTCGTGATCGGTGAACAGCAATTGCAGGTCGACTTCGTCGTAGGCGCGCAGAAAGCCGGGGATCAGCGGATGAATCACGGTCTTCGCGAACGCGGTGGGCGCGCTCACGCGGACTTTGCCTTGCGGCCGCGCCGCCAGTTGCCCGGCGGCATCCACCGCGCCCGATGCCGCGCTCAACATGTCGCGGCAGAAACGCGCCACCTGTGCACCGGATTCCGTGACCCGCACCGTGCGCGTGGACCGTTCGAGCAGGCGTGTCGCCAACGCGTCCTCGAGCCGTTTGATCTGACGGCTGACCGTGGACGGCGTACTGCCGAGCTGACGTGCGGCGACCGAAAAATTGCCGGCATCGACGACGCGCGCGAAAACCGCCATATCCGGCAGCAACGCAAAAAGATCGGTTGGGTTCATCGTCGGGCGCTCGCGGGGTTTGAGCCGATTGATGCATCTGAAACATAAATGCTATGCGCAGCGACCCGATTATCGCCTTACAGGCAAAGTTCGACAATATGCGCTCATCTGCACGAGGTCCGCCATGTCGAAACAAGAACGCCTGCTTCTGCTCTCCGATCTGATGCTGCTAGCGGTTGCCGTGGTGTGGGGCACCAGTTACGGCGTCGTCAAAAGCGCCCTGGTGTTCTATCCAGTTTTGGGTTTGCTCGCGATCCGCTTCGGCATCACCTTCTTGATCCTGTCGCCCGCCTTGCGTCATTTGCGCGCCGCCGATGCCCGCACGCTGCGCGGCGTGCTGATCGCGGGCGCCTTGCTGCTCGGTATCTTTCTCTGCGAGACGTTCGGCATTCTGCTGACGCGCGCGGCCAATGCAGCGTTTCTGATCAGCTTATGTGTGGTGCTGACGCCGCTCGTCGAATGGTGGCTGCTCAAGCGCAAGCCGACTCGCATCGAATGGGCGGCGGTCGCGCTTTCGCTATTCGGCGCCTGGCTGCTAGCGGGGGATGGCGCGCTGAGTTTCAATCCCGGCGACGCGCTGATTCTGCTCGCCGCGCTGCTGCGCGCGCTGAACGTGTGCGTGACTAAACGTGTGATGCGCGACTCCGCGTTGCCGCCTTTGTCGGTGACGGCGGTTCAGTCAGGCGTGGTGGCATTTGGCAGCGCGGCGGTGGCGGTACTGTTTGTGCCGCAACAGTGGCAACCGCTGCCGTCGCTTGCCGGGCATGCTGTGTTCTGGGGCTACATCGGCTATCTGGTGGTCGCGTGTACGTTGTTCGCGTTCTTCGCACAGAACTTCGCAATCAAACGCAGCAGCCCGACGCGCGTGTCGTTGCTGATGGGCAGCGAGCCCGCCTTCGGTGCGCTGTTCGCGTGCATCTGGTTAGGTGAACGCATTTCGACGGCGGCATGGATCGGCGGTGCGTTGATCGTTACGGCATCGATTCTCGCGACGGTTCGATGGACCGCTTTACGTGTGAGCGCGGCGGGGGCTTAGAGATTTTCCGAGGCCTGCGCCGATCGCTGCACACGCATCTGCCGATTAGCGCGACGCGACCGTGCCCCGCTCGCTCACCACCTCGCCGTGCTGCAAGACATACTCGAGGTGCTCGCCCTGCCCGGTCAACACGCCGATATCCTTGAGCGGATTACCGTCGACCACCAGCACGTCGGCGATTGCCCCCGCTCTGATGACGCCGAGCTTGCCGCTCCGATCGACGATATCGGCCGCAATCGTGGTGGCCGAACGCAATGCTTCCAGATTTCCGAGCACCTCGGCGCGAATGCGCAATTCGTCGCTCTGGAACGTATGCATTTCGCCGAGCAGGTCCGAACCGAATCCCATCGGCACACCGGCATTTGCATAAATCTGCAGCGAGTCGCGCCCCGCTTGCCGCACGGTCTCAACCTTGGCAATCGAATCGGCAGGCAAGCCGTAATCGGCGCCGTGTTTGGCCAACGCGTCGTAGGTGACCAGCGTGGGCACGACGAACGCGCCGTGCTCGCGCATCAGTTTTGCAGCGGCTTCGTCGACCAGGTTGCCGTGCTCGATCGTGCGCACGCCGCAGCGAATCGCACGCGAAATCGCGCGGCCAGTGTAAGCATGCGCCATCACGTATGTGTTGGCTGCTTCCGCTTCGGCGACGATCGCGCGGATTTCGTCCTCGGAATATTGCGTGTTGCTGATCGGATCGGTCGGCGAAGCGACACCGCCGGATGCCATGATCTTGATCTGCGTCGCGCCCTTCTGAATCTCTTCACGCACGGCAAGCCGCACCGCATCGACACCGTCAACCACTCGCGCAATTGCCCCGGCGCGAAAGGCGCATGAACAGGGCTCGAGTACATCGCCACGCGGACGGAAATCGCCGTGACCGCCGGTTTGCGACAACGCCTTGCCCGACGGAAAAATACGCGGCCCCGGAATCAATCCGCTCTCCAGCGCCTGCGTCAAACCCCAATCCGCGCCGCCCGCATCACGCACCGTCGTAAAGCCGCGGCCGAGCATCGCCTTCAGGATCGGCAGTGCGCGAATAGCGGTGAGGATATTCGGCTGCGTCGCATTCACACCAAGATTGGCGCGCGAAGCCAGCACGTGCACGTGACAATCGATCAGACCGGGCATCACCGTCTTGCCGCGTGCATCGATTGCGCGCGCATTCGGCAGATCGACAGGACGATCGGTGACTTCGACGATATAGCCGTTTTCGATCACGACGTGATGATGTTCGAGCAACACACCCTGGACCAGATCGAGTACGTTGCCGCCGCTGATTACCGTAATGCTCATTGATATCTTCCTGACTGGATGAAGGAATCCGTCCGGCTTTTGTTCGCCGGACGCGCTGCCTTTCAGGCGTGGCTACGGCGCGGATCGCGCACATAGAATGTGCCGACGAGGCTGATGGTCGCAGCGATCATCACGTAGATCGCGGGCGCCATATTGCTGCCCGTTGACGCGATCAGCCACGTGATGAAGAACAGTGCGAAGCCGCCGAAAATCGTCACCGCGAAGTTGTACGCAACGGAAAGACCCGTCGATAACACCTTGGTCGGAAACAGCTCGGAGAAGGCCGCGAGAATCGGGCCGGTGTAGGCGGCGATCAGCAAGCCGAACACACCCTGAAACACCATCAACGAAACCAGCCCAGGCGCGCTGTTGATGTAAGCGAACATCGGCCATGCGAGCACCAGGATCAATGCCGCGGCACCAGAAAGGAAGCGGCGGCGGCCGAAGCGGTCAGCGAGCTTGCCGACCACTGGCGAGAAACACATGATCATCAGGCCACCGAACATGCCGGCACGAAAGCCCATCGATTGGGGCAGATGCAGCGTGCGCACCGAATACGTCGGCATATAGAACAGCAGCACGTAGGTGCACACCGTCCACAGAATCACCATTGAGAAACTCGCGAACGTCTCACGCGGAAAGCGGCGGAACACTTCCGCGAGAGGTGAATCGCTTTTGGCCTCTTCCGTTACGGCGCTGAACGCCGGTGTTTCGTCCATGCGGCTGCGAATGAAATAGCCGACCGGTCCGATCAGAATGCCGATCAGGAACGGCATTCTCCAGCCCCACGAATGCAGCGCATCGGCGCTCAGACTCGACGTTACAAAGGTGCCGACCCCTGCACCCAGCAGCACGGCAAAGCCGATGCTCGACTGAATCCAGCTCGAATAGAATGCGCGCTTGCCCGCCGGCGCATATTCGGTAAGAAACGCGGTGGCGGTGCCCATTTCGCCGCCGGCCGAAAAGCCTTGCAGCAAGCGGGCGACCACGATCAGCACCGGCGCCCACAGACCGATCTGGTCATAGGTCGGCGCAAGGCCGATGAGTGCTGTGCCGGCCGCCATCAGCAGAATGGTCAGCGAGAGCGCCGCCTTTCGTCCGACTTTATCCGCGTACACGCCGAGCACGATGCCGCCTACCGGTCGCATGAAAAAACCCACGCCGAACGTCGCGACAGCGAGTAGCAACGAGGTCAATTCATTGCCGGTCGGAAAGAACAGCTTGGCGATGATCACCGCGAAAAAACTATAGACGGTGAAGTCGAACCACTCGAGCCCGTTGCCGAGCACAGTGGCGATAATCGCGCGGCGCCGCTGCTGCGCGAGCGAATCCACGGATATCGCGACGTTGGATGAAAGCGTTCCTTGCATGGTCTCTTTCCTTATCAGGCTGCTTGTGCCGCTATTGATGCGGCTGCTGCGTGGCTACGGGTCGGGCGAGCGTTTGCCAGCAAGGCGGCGTGTCGGAATCGAACGGCGCCTCTGCATGCATAAAGCCGATCGTAGAGAGACCTGATTTGTTTTCGAAACGAAAGATTCGCATGCACGCATGCGCGTAGCGCATGCGAAAAGTAGTCAAGCGCTGGGCGCGTTGCTCGTCTCCGCGAGTGTTTGCCCACTTGCCTGCGCCTCTGCCTGCTCGAAAAGCCAGCGCGTAAAGAGGCGCGCCGCCTGGTTCTCCGCGCGGTCGTTCGGCGATACGACGTAGTAGCCGCCACCGTGGCTCGCCGATGCTCGCGTGGCGCGCACCAGCAGCCCCTCGTTTAGACACCCGTCGATCATGTGACGCCAGCCGAGCGCGACACCCTGGCCGAGAATCGCCATCTGCACGAGTTGCGGATAGTGATTAATGACGACCGACTGTGGCGAGCCAGGCATCTGCACATTGTTAAGCCGGAACCATTCGGGCCACGACATCCATTGCCGCTGGCCGTCTTCCTGCATCAGCAATGTTTCATGCGCGAGATCGGCGGGCTCCAGCACGCGGCCGGCGAGATATCCGGGTGAACATACCGGGTACACGTCTTCGTCGAAAATGCGGCGGGCGGTGAAATGCGGCTCAGCGTGCTGGCGGATGTAGTACAGACCTACGTCGAATTCCGCGGGCGACAAAGATGCGAGCCCGTCGCGCACGATCATCCGGATCTTCACGTTAGGATGGGCGGCGCGAAACGCACCGAGGCGAGGTGTAAGCCACAACACCGCCACGCCCGACGAACACGCGATCGTCAACTCCAGATCGCCGTATCGCTTCATCACGTCGAGTGTGGCTTCCGAGCAATTGGCAAGCAGCCACTGCACATGCTTCGCGTAACGTTCGCCGGCGATCGTCAACCGTAGGGCGCGATGTTCGCGCACGAAGAGCGAGCGGCCGAGGAAGTCTTCGAGCTGCGCAATCTGGCGGCTGACCGCGCTTTGCGTCAGATGCAGTTCTACGGCCGCTTTAGTGAAGCTGGCATGGCGTACGGCCGACTCGAACGCGATCAGGCATTGAAGCGGGGGTAAAGGGGCGATCCGCATGATGAAGGTGGCCGAGTGAGGTTGCCACCATCATAGCGGGTCGAAGCACACGTCGAATCACGCGTGCGATGCAGCGCGCAATTGCAGGGTTTCGCCTCCAACGTTGCGATCAATGACTGGGCGCCAACGCCTCTTCCCGCTCCAGCGAACGCGTGTGCTTGAGTTCCGGAAAAAATCGCATCCACAGCAGGGCGACGGCAATCGTTGCGATGCCGCCCACCAGCACGGCCGGTTGCGCGCCCCACCACCCTGCCGTCACACCGGATTCGAATTCACCCAGTTGATTCGACGTCCCGATGAAAAGCGAATTGACCGCGCTGACGCGACCGAGCATTTCGTCCGGCGTACGCAATTGCACGAGCGACAGACGCACCACCACGCTGATGGTGTCCGATGCGCCCAGCACCATGAGCGCGAAGAGCGACAGCAAGAATTGATGCGACAAACCGAACACCACAGTCGCCGCGCCGAACGCAATCACACCGCCGAACATCGCAGCGCCGGGCCGGTTGCGTAGCGGGAAATGCGCGAGCCAGATGGTGCCCGCGAGCGCGCCGATGGCGGTGCCTGAGCGCAACAGGCCGAGACCGAGCGGTCCGGTATGCAGGATGTCACGCGCAAAAACCGGCAGCAGCGCTGTCGCGCCACCGAACAGCACGGCGAACAGATCAAGCGATAGTGCACCGAGTATCACGGGCTCTTTGCGAATGAAGGCGATGCCCGAGAACACCGATTCGAGCGTCACCGGCGCGCGGCTCGCCAGCTTGGCCTGCAACGGAATGGCCCACACAGTGGCAGCGGCGGCCGCGAATGACAGCGTGCACGCGAGGTAGGCCACGCCCGGACCGACACCGTACAGCAGGCCGCCCAATGCTGGACCTGCGATCTGGGCGGTTTGATTTGCGGAGGTGGCCCATGCCGTCGCTTTGGGCAATTGTCCGCGTGGCACGACGCCCGGCAACAGCGATGCAACCGCGGGCGATTCGAAGGCGCGCGCCGCGCCCACGCATGCGGCCAGCACATAGATGACCGGCGCGCTGATCCAGCCGCCGAAGGTGCCGAAGGCGAATAACAATGCAGCGACGCTTTCGAGGCTTTGACAGATGGCCGCAATCCGGCGACGGTCGTAACGATCAGCGACGTGGCCGACCACGAGCGTCAGCACGAACATCGGCAGAAATTGGGCGAGGCCGACGAGGCCCAGTGCGAAGGCGCTATGCGTGAGTGCGTAGATGTGCCAGCCCATGGCCACGGCGAGCATCTGGAACGACAGCGATGAGAGGATACGGGTACACCAGAAACGCTGGAATGCGGGGTGTTTTGGCAGACTGAAGTTAGGGTCGCCGGCGGGGTCGGCTGGGGGTATGGGCATTGGTGTCTTGCTCTCGACTAGGCTGGCTGGGGCGGCAGGTAGTTTAGAGCAAGTTTGTTTATTTTGTTTTTATGGGTATGCGGGGGATTTTTAGGTGCGGCGTTCGGCATTCGGCATTCGGCATTCGGCATTCGGGAGCGAGCCTGGTCGAGGCTCATCTGTAGATGGTGGGGTGCGCTACCACGCTCAGTTCACGGGCCTAGTTTCGTGGCCGATTGATAGCAAGTCAAACTCAATGAGCGCTTGTGGAGCATGCGAGTACATCGCCGGTCGGTCAGGCTAAGCATGTTCTCATGCCGGCCAATCTGAACGATGCCCGCGTGCGGTCGTAAGGAGCTTTCTGTCGCGTACTCAGCGAATGAAGAAAATCGCCTGATAGTCGATTTTGTGAGTCGACAAAACAAAAAGCCGCCGAATCTCTCTAGATTCAACGGCTTCTCATTCAATTCGTGGCGGAGAGACGGGGATTCGAACCCCGGATAGGTTATTAACCTATACACGCTTTCCAGGCGTGCGACTTAAACCGCTCATCCATCTCTCCGGCGGGGAGCCGAATTATAGCAAACTTCGGGCCCTGCGCCAGACCCATGCGCAAACCAGCCTAAGGATGCCGGATGTAGTCCACCAGCGCCCTCGTATAGGCATCCGGTTTCCGGTCCACGAGGCTCACCCCGATCGCTACCAGAAACCCCGCCGGCACGCCGAACACGCCCGAACTGATCGGCTCGATCCCGAACCACCGTGCGCCAGCAAAACCCGTCATCTGCGTGAAGAACGGATACGTCGACACGATGTAGTAGATGCAAACCACCAGCCCCGCCACCATGCCCGCCACCGCCCCAAGCCGGGTCGTGCGCTTCCAGAACACCCCCAGCACCAGCACAGGGAACAGACTAGAAGCCGCCAGCGAAAACGCCGCGCCCACCAGAAACAGAATATTCCCCGTATTCAGGGAAGCCACATACGAGGCGAACAACGCCACCCCCAGCAACAAAATCTTGGAGATCGTCACGCGCCGCTGGCTCGATGCCGTCGGATCGACCATGTGGTAGTAGACGTCGTGCGATAACGCGTTGGCGATGGTCAGCAGCAAACCGTCCGCAGTCGAGAGCGCCGCGGCCAACGCACCGGCCGCGATCAGTCCGGACATCACATACGGCAGCCCCGCGATCTCGGGCGCGGCGAGCACCACCATATCCGGCTGCATCTGGATCTCGCTCCAGCGCACGATACCGTCGCCGTTCGTGTCAGCAAGACTGATCAGACTCGGCTCGACCCTACGCCACTGCGTAAGCCACTGCGGTAAATCGGAAAAGTGATGGCCCACCAGGTTGGTTAGCATCTCGTACTTGATCAGCACTGCCAGCACAGGCACCGTCAAATAGAACAACGCGACGAAGAACAGCGTCCAGCCGACCGAGCGTCGTGCGGACGCCACCGAGGTCGTCGTGTTGTAGCGCGTCAGGATATGCGGCAGGCTCGCGGTACCAAGCGAGAGACACAGCAGCAGCGACAGAAAATTGCGCTCGTGGGTACGCCTGTCTTCTTCGGTCGTGACGGGAAACGGCTCGTGCATCGGCACCGGTGCAGCCGCGCGCATCAGCATCTCATCGCGGCGCTGAGTCCAGACGATCTGCGCGGCCGCGGCATCGCGAGGGAATTGTTCGAGCGCCCGCTCGCGTTCCTTGATCTCGCGAAGTGGACCATTGTGGCGTCGCAAGTCCGCGACTTCCTGCATGAGGCGCAGCTTCTCGTCGACGAACGATTGCGGCAACGTGTCGAGCCGCATCTGCATCAACTTGGCGCGCCGCCGATAGTCGTCGCGTACGGTCTGCTCGAGCGGCGCGTCGCGCACCTGCTTCTCCAGTCCTTCGACGCGCTCCATCAAGCGCCCGTAGTTAAACTGCGGCACCCAGCCGAGACCATCCTTATGCGCGATCATCGACACGGGAATCAGAATCGCCGCGATCAGGATGATGTATTGCGCGACCTGGGTCCACGTCACCGCACGCATGCCGCCCAGAAACGAACACACAAGAATGCCCGCGAGTCCGCAGAAAATGCCGACAGCGAAATCCACGCCGATAAACCGCGTCGCGATCAAGCCGACGCCCTGAATCTGCGCGACCAGATAAACGAACGAACAGAGAATCGCCGCTAACGCAGCGAGTCCCCGCACCGCGTTGCTCGAAAAGCGCGTGCCGAGAAAGTCGGGGATCGTATAGCGCGCGAGTTTACGCACATATGGCGCCAGCAGGAACGCGACGAGGCAATAGCCGCCGGTCCACCCCATCAGATACGCGAGACCGTCATATCCGGTCGCATAGATCGATCCGGCGAGGCCGATGAACGATGCGGCGGACAACCAGTCGGCCGCAGTCGCCATGCCGTTGAAGACGGACGGCACGCGCCGTCCGGCTACGTAGTATTCGACGAGGTCAGACGTGCGCGACAGCAACCCGATGACTGCATACACCGCGATCGGTACGAACAGGAACACATAGCCGATCCATACGCCGGGACCGGTGGTCCGCTCGATGCGCCACATCACATAGATGAAAAGCAGGAAACCGAGCGTATAGAGCGCGTATGAGCGGATCAGCCGGTTCGTGAGCTTCATCGGCTCAGCTTCCGCGCGCAGCGGGCGCGGTGGAATCGGCACTGGCGTTGGCACCGTCACCAGCACTGGCATCCGCATCGAAAGCGCGTTGCAGACGGCGGTCGGCGCGCTGCATCAGCAGGATATAAACGACGATCAACGCCACGTAGATCAGAATCGCCCCTTGCGCACCGAAGTAGAACGGCAACCGGAAGCCGATGAAGCGCACCTGGTCCAACGCCGGCGCCACCAGCGGCAAAACGAACGACACCACGAAGCCCAAGGTCATCAACGTCGCGATCAACGCGAGATTGAAGCGCCAGTATTTCCGATGCGCGCGCGCCATCGCTGCCGAGACCGGAGGGGGTTCGGGTGCGGGATTGAGCGTAGCGTGAGAGGTGTGGTGTGGCGCAGCCATGCGCCTATGTATCAAAAAGCCACCGGGCAGGCAATCGGGATTGTCCGCGCGGTGGCTTTAACTGCCTGACCTAAGTGATCGATACCTGGGTCCAGCGAAGGGCATATCGTTCGACACACCCTTGCTGCAAACCCAGGCAAACCTAAGCTCAGAGCGACTCGCCGAGTTGATCGAGAATCGCCGGGTTCTCCAGCGTCGAGACGTCCTGGGTGATTTCCTCGCCCTTCGCGAGCGAGCGCAACAAGCGGCGCATGATTTTGCCCGAACGCGTCTTCGGCAGGTTCTCACCGAAGCGGATGTCCTTCGGCTTGGCGATCGGACCGATCTCCTTGGCGACCCAGGCGCGCAGTTCGTTGGCGAGCTTCACTGCTTCTTCGCCTTCAGGACGCGCGCGCTTGAGCACCACGAATGCGCACACAGCTTCGCCGGTGGTCGCATCAGGACGGCCCACCACGGCCGCTTCCGCCACGATCGGGTTCGACACGAGCGCCGATTCGATCTCCATCGTACCGAGGCGGTGACCAGACACGTTGAGCACATCGTCGATGCGACCCATGATCGTGAAGTAGCCGGTTTCCTTGTCGCGCACCGCGCCATCGCCGGCGAGATACAGCGTGCCACCGAGTTCTTCAGGGAAGTAGCTCTTCTTGTAGCGGTCCGGATCGCCCCACACGTTGCGCAGCATCGATGGCCATGGACGCTTCACCACCAGAATGCCGCCCTGTCCGTTCGGCACGTCCTGACCGGTTTCATCGACCACGGCCGCCATGATGCCCGGCAACGGCAGCGTGCACGAACCCGGCACCAGAGGTGTGGCACCCGGCAGCGGCGTGATCATGTGGCCGCCGGTTTCGGTTTGCCACCACGTATCGACGATCGGGCAACGGCCGCCGCCGACGTTCTCGTGATACCACACCCACGCTTCCGGATTGATCGGCTCGCCGACCGTGCCGATGATGCGCAGCGTCGACAGGTCGTAGCTCTTCGGATGCACTTTCGCGTCCGCTTCGGCGGCCTTGATCAGCGAGCGGATCGCAGTCGGCGCGGTATAGAACAACGTGACCTTGTGCTTGGCGATCATGTCCCAGAAGCGGCCGGCGTTCGGATAGGTCGGCACGCCTTCGAACACGACCTGCGTGCCGCCAAGCGTCAACGGACCATACGTGATGTAGCTATGGCCGGTGATCCAGCCGATGTCGGCGGTACACCAGAACACATCCGTGGGCCTCCAGTCGAACGTCCACTTCATGGTCTGCGCGGCCCACAGCAGATAGCCGCCGGTGCTGTGCTGCACGCCCTTCGGCTTGCCGGTCGAACCCGATGTGTACAGGATGAAAAGCGGATGCTCGGCGCCGACCCACTCGGGCGCGCATTGATCCGATTCTGCCTGCGTGAGTTCGTGCATCCACAGATCGCGGCTTTCGTCCCATGCGATCTTGCCGCCGGTCCGCTTGTAGACGATCACGCTCTTCACTGCGTCGCAGCCGCCCATGGCGATGGCTTCGTCAGCGATGTTCTTCAGCGGCAATGCTTTACCGCCGCGCATCTGTTCGTCGGACGTGACGAGCGCGACGGCGCCCACATCCACCAGCCGTTCATTGAGCGACTTCGACGAAAAGCCGCCGAACACGACCGAATGCGTTGCACCGATCCGCGCACACGCTTGCATCGCGACAATGCCTTCGATCGACATCGGCATATAGATCACGACGCGATCTCCCTTCTTCACGCCGCGTTTTTTCAGCGCGTTCGCAAAGCGCGACACACGTTGCAGCAGATCCTGATAGGTGACGTTGGTGACGGTGCCGTCGTCGGCTTCGAAGATGATCGCGACGCGCTCGCCATTGCCGGCTTCGACGTGACGGTCGATGCTGTTATACGACGCGTTCAGCTGGCCGTCTTCGAACCATGTGTAGAAAGGCGCATTCGATTCGTCGAGCACTTTGCTGAAAGGCTTGTTCCAGCTAAGCGTCTCGCGAGCGAGGCGCCCCCAGAAACCTTCGTAATCGCGCTCCGCTTCGGCGGCAAGCGCCCGGTACGCATCCATACCGGAGATCGACGCGCCAGCCGCTGCTTCAGCGGAGGGCGGGAAAACACGGTGTTCCTGAAGAACCGATTCAATCGCAGACATCGACAACCCCTTGGTGAAGATGAAACGTAAAACCTGTGCCGGCGCGCCTGTGGCTCGCCATGTCATGATGCCGCCGCCATTCGTGATCATTCGTGATCGATAGGCCGCGCGCTGTCTCCATCCCTCGCGCAACAATCACCGATCGCTGCGCCGCGGCCCGTTCACCTTTCACTTTCATCTATGCCGCACCGCAACATAAATGAATGGCTGGCGTTCCGCTCTCATGCTTAAACATAAACTTTGCAACTTACCGGCCACTTACGCGCGGTGCATCGCGTGACGGGCGAAAACCCTTACGCGGTTCAGACTGGTCACGCACGGCATGCTACGCGTTACGGTCCGTTCATGCGTGCTGATCGACATGCCGATACAAGCGATCCATGCCGAAATCGGGTCCACGGGGAGCATCACTTGCGCCCCACCGGCACTTCGCCTTTATGCTGGCTCACACGCCCTCTTACAATGCTAACTGAACTAGCCGTGTGGATTCCAGCTTGAATCGCTACTCCCTGCGTCTCATTACCTCGCCTGTGTGATGCGCGACGGCAGGGATCGGCCGGCGAGCCTGAAGGTCAA
Organism: Paraburkholderia sp. SECH2; assembly: GCF_030464795.1. Classification (NCBI taxonomy): domain Bacteria; kingdom Pseudomonadati; phylum Pseudomonadota; class Betaproteobacteria; order Burkholderiales; family Burkholderiaceae; genus Paraburkholderia; species Paraburkholderia sp. SECH2. The sequence goes on along the minus strand of NZ_JALPRH010000039.1, from coordinate 33,759 downwards.
GCGATGCCGCCGGTGGCCTCGTGAGCACCGCACTGCCCGCCGCGGCGCAGCAAATTCACCCGACGCTGTACAATAGCGCGCCTGACGCGAGCTTTTCCGGCCTCCCCTGGCCGCGTACCGCGCCGTCTGCGCCTCGTTTGCGTGCTTGATCCGCGCGTCTGGTTTGCGCTTCGGGTCAGCGCATTTGGTTCGTGTTCCGTCACCTGCGTTTCATCTGACTCTTGCCTATGTCTGCTCCGCGCCCCGACTCAGCCCGTCAGCGCCGCCCGCTGCGCCCGCTCCCCGCCCTCATCTTCATGAGCCGCTGGCTGCAAGTGCCGCTCTACCTCGGCCTGATCGTCGCGCAAGGCGTGTACGTCGTCCTGTTCCTGAAAGAAGTCTGGCATCTGGTCAGCGCGTCCATGACGCTCGACGAAACCAACATCATGCTGGTGGTGCTCGGCCTGATCGACGTGGTGATGATCTCGAACCTGCTGATCATGGTGATCATCGGCGGGTATGAAACCTTCGTGTCGCGCCTGGGCGTTGAGGGTCATCCGGACGAACCGGAATGGCTCGACCACGTGAACGCCGGCGTACTGAAGGTCAAACTGTCGATGGCGCTGATCAGCATCTCGTCGATCCATCTGTTGAAGACCTTCATCAGCCCCGACCAGAATTCGACGCATACCATCATGTGGCAGGTCATCATCCACGTCGCGTTCCTTCTCTCGGCGGTGGTGATGGCGCTGGTCGACCGCCTGACCACGCATACGCATCCAAAACATTTTCAGGAACCCGTCGGCATACAGCCGCTGGGTTCTAACGGTTCCACTCCCCTGAAGGCGCACGACTGACCGCACTGCCCTGCGAGTCTGATAACAAGCGCCATTGTCCCCACTGAGCTAGCCATCATGACCGTCATCAAACAGGAAGATCTGATTCAGAGCATTGCTGATTCGCTTCAGTACATCAGCTATTACCACCCGCTCGATTACATCCAGGCCTTGGGCCGCGCTTACGAGCTCGAAGAGAGCCCCGCCGCGAAGGACGCGATCGCGCAGATTCTCACCAACAGCCGCATGTGCGCCGAAGGCAAACGCCCGATCTGCCAGGACACCGGCATCGTCACGGTGTTCGTGAAGGTCGGCATGGACGTGCGTTGGGACGGTGCGACGATGGGCGTCACCGAGATGATCAACGAAGGCGTGCGCCGCGGTTATCTGAACCCGGACAACGTGCTGCGCGCATCGATCGTGAGCCCGCCGGAAGGCGCGCGCAAGAACACGAAGGACAACACGCCGGCCGTGATCCACTACGAGATCGTGCCGGGCGACAAGGTCGACGTGCAGGTTGCAGCGAAGGGCGGCGGCTCGGAAAACAAGTCGAAGTTCGCGATGCTGAACCCGTCGGATTCGATCGTCGACTGGATTCTGAAGACCGTGCCGACCATGGGCGCAGGCTGGTGCCCGCCGGGCATGCTCGGCATCGGCATCGGCGGCACCGCTGAGAAAGCGATGGTGATGGCGAAGGAATCGCTGATGGATCCGATCGACATTCAGGACGTGATCGCACGCGGCCCGCAGGACTGGATCGAAGAACTGCGCGTCGAACTGCACGAGAAGGTCAACGCGCTCGGTATCGGCGCACAAGGTCTCGGCGGTCTGGCGACGGTCCTCGACGTCAAGATCATGGCCGCGCCGACGCACGCGGCGAGCAAGCCGATCGCAATCATCCCGAACTGCGCAGCGACCCGTCACGCGCACTTCACACTGGATGGTTCCGGCGTGGCCAAGCTCGAAGCGCCGTCGCTCGACGCATGGCCGAAAGTGCAGTGGGAACCGGACACGGAAAAGAGCCAGCGCGTCGATCTGAACACGCTGACGCCGGAAGAAGTCGCAGCATGGAAGCCGGGCCAGACGCTGCTGCTGTCGGGCAAGATGTTGACGGGCCGCGACGCGGCACATAAGCGCATCGCCGACATGCTCGCGAAGGGCGAAAAGCTGCCGGTCGACTTCACGAATCGCGTGATCTATTACGTCGGCCCGGTCGATCCGGTGCGCGACGAAGCCGTCGGCCCGGCAGGCCCGACCACCGCCACGCGGATGGACAAGTTCACCGAGACGATGTTGTCGCAAACCGGTCTTATTTCGATGATCGGCAAAGCCGAGCGTGGCCCGGTTGCGATCGAGGCGATCAAGAAGCACAAGGCCGCGTATCTGATGGCCGTGGGCGGCGCCGCTTACCTCGTGTCGAAAGCAATTCGCAGCGCGAAGGTTCTCGCGTTCGAAGACCTCGGCATGGAAGCCATCTACGAGTTCGACGTGCAGGATATGCCGGTGACAGTCGCCGTCGATTCGAACGGCACCTCGGTGCACCAGACTGGCCCGAAGGAATGGCAAGCCAAGATTGGCAAGATTCCAGTCGCGACGGTTTGATCAGCGTTTGATCGGCGGTAACAGCTGGAAAGTAGAAGCCGGGGCCTCGAACCCCGGCTTTTTTATGATGAAATGAGAACGGTACGCATCACGCACAAAACCTTGCAAATCAAGGCAAAAAACTGTTTTTTTGCCTTGGCTTTTTGCCCTTCGGCGTTTATTGTTCTGGGAAATTCAAGTCTCTAATAAGGAAACCCCATGCAAGGCGACAAGAAAGTTATCGAGTATCTGAACTCCCAGCTCAAGAACGAGCTCACCGCCATCAATCAGTACTTCCTGCACGCGCGGATGTACAAGCACTGGGGACTCGAGAAACTCGGCAAGCATGAATACGACGAATCGATCGGCGAAATGAAGCACGCCGACTGGTTGATCGAACGCATTTTCATGCTCGACGGCCTGCCGAACCTGCAAGACCTGCACAAGCTGCTGATCGGCGAAGAAACCAAAGAAATCCTCGAGTGCGATCTGAAGCTCGAACAGATTTCGCAAAGCACCTGCAAGGAAGCAATCGCGTATTGCGAATCCGTTCGTGATTTCATCTCGCGCGAAATCTTCGTGAAGATTCTCGACGACACCGAAGAACACATTGACTGGCTTGAAACGCAGCTGGACCTGATCGACAAGGTCGGTATCCAGAACTACCAGCAAACCGCAATGGGTTCGATCGAGTCCTGATCGGACCACGTTGGAACGGCCCGCGCGAGCGGTATACTTGCGCACTTCCCCGTTTTCGTGAGTTTGCCGTGACCGCTGTGCCGCGCGTGTCCTCATCGCCTATGACCGCAGAATCGCCGTCCTCAAGTGCCACGATTGCCACCTCAGGTGACGGTTCGCGAGCGCCGGTCGGCATATTCGACTCGGGTCTGGGCGGTTTGTCGGTGCTGCGGGCGGTCCGGGCGCAACTGCCCGGCGAGGCGCTCATCTATGCCGCCGACTCGCTCTACGCCCCCTACGGCGAACGCGACGACGACTTCATCGCCGACCGTACCCTCGCAATCGGACAATGGCTCGCCAGCCAGGGCGCGAAGGCGCTGGTGGTCGCATGCAACACGGCGACCGCGCAGTCGATCGCACTGGTCCGCGAAAAGCTGGCGATTCCGCTGGTGGGAGTCGAGCCCGGCATCAAACCGGCCGCGCTGCAGTCGAAAACACGCGTAGCCGGCGTGCTCGCCACCCAGGTCACCTTGCGCAGCGCCCGCTTTCAGGGGCTGCTGGAGCGCTACGCCGCCGATTGCCGTTTTCTTTGCCAGCCGGGCCACGGGCTCGTGCAGGCAGTGGAACGCTGCGACGTAGGTTCCGCCGAACTGCGCGCGCTGCTGCGCAGCTATCTGCAGCCCATGCTCGATGCCGGCGCCGACACCCTGGTGCTCGGCTGCACTCACTACCCGTTTCTCGATGCGGCGATCCGCGACATCGTCGGCGACCGGCTCATGCTGATCGATACGAGCGTGGCCATTGCGCGTCAGCTGGAGCGGGTACTCGACCAGCACGGATTGCGCGCCGCCCCCGAAAGCGCCGCCGCTGTTCTGCCCCGCTTTTATTCGACCAGCGACGGCACCCATCAGCAACAGCTCGCCGCGACCCTTCTGCAAATCGACGCCGCAGTCGACCAGGTTGTAATCCCGTCGCGCCGCACGGCAGCGCCGGATTCCCAAGCCGCATAAAACCTCTCGCCAGCGCGTTTTCGCGCCGCCGCGCAGCCTTTTTGCGCGCTTTTTAGGCGTTTTCGCCCCTTCTCCGGCGCTTGACCGGGTCCCCACTCCCTAGTCGAAACCCTTCTAAGAGTCTGGTTTTGTTACAAAAAATCATGCAGGACGCTTGCCAAACTGGCCAATCAAAATGATAATAGTTCGCATTAACGTTAGCTATGACGCCCTGCCATGATTGTCTGTGTCTGCAAGTCTGTTTCTGACCGAAAGATCCGTGCCTCGATCGCGGATGGCGTCGACTCGTTCGACGAACTCCAGTTCGAACTCGGCGTCGCTTCCTGCTGTGGCAAGTGCGCGGATTCCGTGCGCGGCGTCATGATGGAAAGCGGCGTGTGCGCGAGCCGCTGCGGCTTCGATCATCACTCGCAGGCTATCCCGCTGACGTTCTACGAACGCAAGGCCGCCTGAATCGCGGCTTGAGGGCGCGGCGCCACGCGGCGCGCCTTGGATGTTCACTGCCTCACTGCCTCATGCTCAGTTTCTAAGCGCGGTTTCACGCGCTGCTTCACGCGTTATCCCACTGCCGTCAGCAAGCCAGTATCCGTACCAGCCAGCTACCCGCTCACCCGTTAAAAGGAGTTCGAGATGGAATTGCTGATTGGTTTCGTGACTACTTTGTTCATTTCGCTGCTGATCTTTCGAACATGACGATGTCTTGTCTGACGTGCCGCATCGACGGCACGCCGCCACGCTAACATGCAGGCCTCGCATACCATTTCAGCCGCCACGTCGGCTTCGTCCCCCCGAATGAATTCCCGTGCGCTGACCGCGACTGCTGCGGTCGCGGCAATTCACATCGCTTTGCTTGCGGTGATCCTGACGCTGCGTCATGAACCGCTGCAACCCGTGATCGAAGCGAAGGTGATGACCGCGCAGCTGCTGGCGCCGGCGCCGGTCGCCGCGCCCGTCGCGGTGCAATCGATCGCCCCGCCGCCGCCCAAGCCGACACCGCCGGTTCACACCAAGCCGAAGGTCCAGCCCAAACCGACTCCTACGCCGACACCCACGCCGCTGCCGGTCGCCGCGGCTCCGTCGCCGACGCCTGTCGCCGCGCCCGAACCGACGCCCGCGCCTGCGGCACCGGCGGCGCCTGCCGCTCAGGCCGCGCCGGCGATCGGCCGCCCGACCATGGACATCACCGCGCCGAAGAACGTCTCGCATATCGAGTGCAGCATGATCACGCCGGACTACCCCGCGCTGTCGAAGCGCCGCGGCGAAACCGGTACGGCCTATGTGACGTTTGTCATCGGACCGACAGGAAAGGTTGAAAGCATCTCGCTCAAAAAGAGCAGCGGCTTCAGCCGCCTGGACGACGCCGCCATCGCCGCCGCGCATGCGAGCTCGTGCAAGCCCTATCTCGAGAACGGTCAGGCCATTCGGGCCACGGCCACCCAGCCTTATAACTTCAATCTGAACGATTGAGGCAGATTTTAAAAACAAGGAATTGCAATGCAAAACTACGGACTGGCGCACGTGTGGGCGCAAGGGGATTTCGTGACGCGCGGTATCGCGCTCGCGCTGTTGATCATGTCGGTTATGTCGTGGAGCGTGATCGTCATCAAAGGCTGGAATGTGATGCGCCTGAAGCGTCTCACGAAGAATGCCGAGCAGCAGTTCTGGCATTCGGACGATCTCGCCGACGGGGTGAAGAAGCTCGGCGCCGGAGCGTCGACGCCGCACGACAACCCGTTCCTCGCACTCGCGCTGTCGGGCCAGGAAGCTGCCGATCACCATCATCAGACGCAGCCGCATCTGCACGATCGCATGGACGTGTCGGATTGGGTGACGCGCTGCCTGAAGGACACGATGGACGAAAGCGTTGCGCGCATGCAAAGCGGTCTGGCGATTCTCGCCTCGATCGGCAGTACGGCGCCGTTCGTCGGCCTGTTCGGCACGGTGTGGGGCATCTATCACGCACTGCTGGCGATCGGCGCGAGCGGCCAGTCGTCGATCGATCAGGTCGCGGGCCCGGTGGGTGAAGCACTGATCATGACCGCGTTTGGCCTCTTCGTCGCAATTCCGGCCGTGCTCGGCTATAACGCACTGACGCGCGCCAATAAGGCGATCGTCGCCAAGCTGAGCCGCTTTGCACACGGTCTGCATGCGTTCTTCGTGACGGGCGCCCGCCTGTCGTCATCCAAGCGCGGCGACGGTTTGCGCCTCGCGCGCGCCAACTGATCGACGAGGCACTCCGATGGCAATGAGCCCTTTCGCCAGCGACGATGACGACGGCCTGATGAACGAAATCAACATGACGCCGCTCGTCGACGTGATGTTGGTTCTCCTGATCGTCTTCATGGTGACGATTCCGGTGATTCGTCACGCAGTCAAAATCGATCTGCCGCATGCGAGCAGTCAGAAGGAAGACACCAAGCCCGCGCAAGTCACGGTCTCCGTCGATGCTGACGGCAACGTCTTGTGGGACGACAAGAAGGTTGACGACGCAGCGCTGCGCGCGAAGATTGCAGAGGCTGCGCAAGCGAATCCGCAGCCGGAGCTGCATCTGGATGCGGACCGCAAGGTCGCGTACGAGAAAGTGGCGGAAGTGATGTCGGCGGCGCAGGCCGGCGGTCTCACGAAGATCGGTTTCGTCACGCAGCCCAAAGGCAAATAAGCGCAAGTGATCTGAGCGCAGCAATGCTGCCCTTGTTACGCAGCGCCTGCCGAAAAAACAGAAAAGCCCTTGAAACAAGGGCTAAAAGTAAAAGGCCTTCATCGTCAGATGAAGGCCTTTTTTTTGCGCACTCGGCGCCTTCGGGCGGCGGGATCATTTACCATCAGAAGATGACTGATAGCTCGAGTCACCGCATGCGACAGCCGTGATCGACACGGACAGCGCGGTCAGCCCTATCAGGCCCACTATCATAGAGGCCATGAGTTTTCGCATAAGAGACTCCTTAGCGAAGGGATTTCACTATAGGCCCGCGAGCGCGCGCATTCAAGCAAACGGCCATTGAAAGTACTCATGACAGGCGGCGCTTAAATGCTAAAAGCGATGTTGCCGTGTCTAATAAGTGCTATGACGCGACTGCAAGAACAGGCTGCGCTGCGTCTTGCGCCGCCGCACGCGTCGGGCACTCGCCCGTAATGTGCTTACCTTCGTCCGGATCGAGCATTTCGACCAGATAATCGACGAACGCGCGCACAGCCGGCACCATTCCCTGCCGCGACACGAATACCGCGTACAACTGCGGCGTCGGAAGGGTCCAGCCGGGCATCACCGGCGACAATTGCCCCGCGCGCAGCGCGCTGCCGTACATCATCTCCGGCAATGCCGCGATACCCACGCCGGACAGCACGGCTTCACGAATCGTCATCAGATCGGCGGTGACGAGGCGCGGCTCGTGTTCGTGCGCGTGGCGCGTGCCGTCGGGGGCGATCAGATCGAAGACGTGGCGTCCGTCGCCCGTCGGCACGTCGAGCGTTTCAAAGCGGCTCAGATCGGCAGGCAATAGCGGCGGCGCATTCTGCTGCAACAGGCTCGGCGCGCCGACCAGCATCTGCTGCGTGCGCCACAACGGCCGCACGACGATGTTGGCGTTCTCAGGCGGAGCGGAGCGCACACGCAACGCGATATCGATCGAATCCTCGAACAGATCAACCACACGGTTCGTCACGCGCATCACCACCCGCACTTCCGGGTAGCGATGCATGAATTCCGGCAGGATCTGCGACAGGATGGTCTGCGAAATCGTCACCGGCACGCTCACGCGCACCGTGCCACGCGGCGAAGAGCGAAGTTGCTGCACGACATTGACCGCCGCCTGAGCCTCGCTCAGCATCGCCTGACAGTGCTGGTAGAAGAGCTGGCCGGCTTCAGTGAGCGCCAGCTTGCGGGTGGAACGCTGCAACAAACGTACGCCTAACGACGCCTCCAGCTCGGTGAGCCGGCGCGACAGGCGCGACTTGGAAATGCCCAGCACGCGCTCGGCGGCAGAAAAACCGCCATGTTCGACGACCTGCGAAAAATACATCAGGTCATTCAGATTGTGTGAATCGATCTTCATCTCATCGTTCCAGTAATAGAACAATCCATTGCGTGAGGGTGGCTGGCGCCTAGGAAAACGGTCCCTATAATAGCTCTATGTTTCAAAAATAACGCTATTCCCCATTTTTTAAGGTGACTTTTGATGAGCACGACACGCACGATCGAACGCACGTTTCCCGCCGTTCGCACGACCGAAGGCGGCGGGTTTATCGTCCACCGTCCGTTTCCGACCCGCTTGCTGATGGATTTCGATCCGTTCCTGCTGCTCGACGAAATGGGGCCGATCGACTACGCGCCAGGCGAGGCCAAAGGCGCGCCGGATCATCCGCATCGCGGCTTCGAAACGGTCACGTACGCGCTCGAGGGTCAGTTCGGCCACAAGGACTCGGCGGGCCATTCGGGCACGCTGCGTGCCGGCGACGTGCAATGGATGACTGCGGGCGCAGGCGTCGTGCACAGTGAAATGCCGGACCCGTCGTTCGTGCGCGACGGTGGGCGCGTGCATGGCGTGCAACTGTGGGTGAATCTGCCGCGCCGCGACAAGATGATCGCGCCGCGCTATCAGGAGATACCGTCGGCCAGCATTCCGGTCGCAACGTCCGCGGATGGCAAGGTCCGCGTCAAGGTAATCGCGGGCGAAGCGCTCGGCGTGAAGGCGGCGATCGAAACGCGCACGCCGATTCTGTATCAGCATTTCTCGCTGCAACCGGGCGCGACGATCCAGCAACCGGTGCCGGCCGACTATCGCGTGTTTGCTTACAGCCTGTCCGGCAAGGGCTTCTACGGCGAAGGGGAAGCACGCCAGGAAATCGACGCGCAGAAGATGGTGGTGTTTGGGAACGACGGCGACTCGATCACGCTGACGGCCGGCGCCGAGCCGCTTGAAGTGTTGCTGCTGGGTGGCGTGCCGCTGAAAGAACCGGTGGTGCGCTACGGTCCGTTCGTGATGAACACGGAAGACGAAATCCGTCAGGCTGTGACCGATTACCAAGCCGGGCGCATGGGCGCGATCACCCACTGATCTGCCACGCCGGCACGTGCCGCCGCGCACGATTGCGGTGGCGCGGCGCTCACCACGCCGCCCGCGCCGCCGCCGCGCATGGGCGCGAAGGCCGGTGAATTCGTTCACAATAGCAATTCATGCCGCGCACCACACCGTCCAAACTTGGCGGGTCGTGGCACGCGGCGATTTCCGTCCCTGTTCAGGAGCGCGCATGGCAGAGTCCACCGTCACCGCCCACATCGGTTCGACGAATTTCCAGGTCCTTTTCGACGACGGCAAGCACACATGGCTCGCCGACGAACCCGAGTCGCTTGGCGGCGGCGATCGCGGGCCGACGCCCGTCTCGCTGTTGCTGTCGAGCCTCGGTGCCTGTACGTCGATCACGCTGAAGATGTACGCTCAGCGCAAGGGCTGGCCGCTCGCCGACGTGCGCGTGGCGCTGTCGCTCGAAACCGGCGACGCGGGCTCGACCATCGACCGCAAGATCATGCTGGAAGGCGATCTATCCGACGAGCAGCGGGAACGGCTCTTGCAAATTGCCAATGCGTGCCCGGTTCACAAGATCCTCACGCATTCGATCACGATCCGCTCGGGTCTTGCCGTCGTCTGAAGTCGTGCGGGCCATTCGGGCCTCGTTGCCGGCACATTGGCGCGATAGCTCGCGGAGCGCGACAATGGCGTGATCGGCTCAACCGGGCTGAACGTTATGCAACGCTTTCATAGGAAGCCGCCGTTTTGAATTTCGAACACCTTATCCAGATCAACGATCCGTTGAATCCGTTTGTCGACTCGATGACCCGCGAGCAGTTGTGGGAGGGTCTCGTGCTGCGCGCCGAACAGCCGCAACTGTTCGTGATCGGACTCGACAGCTGCACCATCCTTTCGCGAGAAGGCGACACGCTCGAACGGGAGTTGCACTACGGCCAGGCCACCGTGCGCGACCGTGTCACGCTGGAGGATCGCCAGAGCGTGCGCTACGACATTCTGCCGACGGCAGACTATGTCGGCGGCTCGCTGACCATGACGATCGAGCAGCCTGACGAACTGCAGTTGTTCCTGCGCTTCGAATACACGACCACCCTGCCCGTGTCCGACGACCAGGACGCCGTGCAGACGCAGGAAATCGTGAAGTCGGCGTATCGCGAGAACGATATCGATACCGTGCGGCTGATCCGCCAGTACGTGCAGGCCAAGCAGGAACCCGGTTCGTTGCATTGATGCATGCGCGGGCATTCCGCCCGCGTCATTCAACTATCGAAAGTCGAATCCGATGAATTTCTCTTTCTTGTAAATGGGAATAGTTATCATTTAGAATTAATCCATCGAATCGACCAACAGCAAAAACGAATGACCGATCTCAACCGCTCTTCCACACTCAGCCTGCGCCGCCCGGCGGCCGCGCTGACCAGCCGCCCGAAAGCATCGACGGCGACGGCAACCGCCGCGAAGCCCGCAGCGGATCAAGCCAGCGGTGCGAGCGAGAAGTCGGATCGGGTTGTGCGTAGCGACGCGCTGCTGCAAGGACATAGCCACGTCAGCATCCTGCATAACGGCGAGACCTACCAGCTGCGTGCAACGCGCTTGGGCAAGCTGATCCTGACCAAGTAACAGGCAACACCGAATAGCAGTACGTACCGGGTATTGTGGGGACCACCTCCTCGAGAGGTGTTAGGCATTAGCCAGCCACGACGGCTTGCACGTGAGAACTAGACCCCTTCGTGCAGACACCAAGCCAGTCGTCGCAGCCAGCCAGGCCGCTTTTTTGGTTCTCACCCAATGCGGACACACGGAATGACGTGGGTCGCACATGCAGAAAATGAAAAAGCCGTGGGATGCTGTCATCTCCACGGCTTTTGTTTTACACGGTGCCGATCCGGTCGCGGCAGCGCGTCGAAGCTTTCTTTGAGACTTACTTCGAGGCCCAGCCCCAGAACATCAGCCACCATGCGCTATCGACCACCGCCAGCGCCGCTGCGAACCACACCATCGCAAGGCCGCGCTGAACGAAGCGCTCACTATAGCGACGTGTGACGAGCCAGGCGAGCCACGCGCTCCACAGGTTGGCAATCGCCAGAATCGCGATACGCATATCCGACGCCCACCACAACGACAAATGCTCCGCGCGCAGCAGCGACAGGGTGGTCGCCGACAAGCCGAGAAACACGCCTGCGCCGGCAATCGGAATCAGGCCTTGCGTCAAATGATGCAGACGCACGAAACTGAAGCGTCCCAGCATGCGCGACGCCCCCATCAGCAGTACGAGCAGCACCGTGCCGTACACCAGCGCCGTGGCGAGGATGTAGCCGATCACCATCGTGCCGTCGAGCCAAGAGAACACGTCGTTCTGCTCGGGGTAATGCGTGAACAGGAACCACGGCGCGTTGGTGTCGAGCGGCCAGGTGATGTCGTGATCGACCAGCCAGGTTGCAAAGAACATCTTCAGGTCCACGAACCAGCGCGAAGCGGTCCAGTGGAATGCGCCGATCGCGATGCCGAGCAGGCCGTACAGGATCAACGCGGTGTCCCACGGGTTCGCCTGTTTGTCGCCGAGCTGCACGACTTCCGACGACGGCGCGCGCCACGTCAGCGCGATCGCGTCGCGGTGTCCGCTGCAACGGCCGCACATATGACAGTCCGACGCGCCCTTCATATTGCGCAGCGGCACCAGCGGTGCGCAGTTGATCGGAATCACGCGATGCCCATGTTCGCCGTTCTTGTACGAACGGCGCCACGCTTCTTCATCGACTTTGTAGTGAAACGGCGCGAGACGCGCCAGTAGCGAAAAAACCCCGTTCACGGGACACAGGTACTTGCACCAGACGCGCTTCTCGCGTCCGTACAGCAAGCCGATGATCATCGCCGCGAAGGTCGAGCCGCCGAGCACCAGCAGCACCGCTTTCGGATACTGGTAGACGCTGACCATCTGCCCGTAGATCGTGGTGATGCCGAACGCGACGAACGGCCAGCCGCCCCAGCGCATCCAACGCGGAATCGCCCAGCCGCGGCCATATTTGCTGGCGAATTCGGCGAGCGCGCCTTCCGGACACAGCACGCCGCACCAGACCCGGCCGAGCATCACCATCGACAGCAGCACGAACGGCCACCAGATGCCCCAGAACACGAACTGCGCGGCAAGCGTCAGGTTGTTCCACAGATGCGCGGTGTCGTCCGGCAGCGGTGTCACCGCCGGTACGAGAATCAGGAACGCATACACCGCCACCACAACCCACTGAATGCCGCGGATCAAACCGCCGTGACGCTGCATCCACTGCCCGGCCGCGGCAAGGCGGCCCGGACGGGTCATGACGGTGCTCATGCCGCGCGCCCTGCAGCCTGCTGCGCCGGCTTGCGATTCGCGCGACGCACCAGCAGATAGACGACCGCCCAGTACGCGGCGTAGGCGACCAGATTCATCAGCGCAGGGTGGGCGCGATAGCCGGTGAGCGTCGCAACCAGCGAACCGAAGGTACTCGAATCGTCGAGGATGGCTGACGAGTTCCACATCTGGTCGATGATCGTCGGCAGGATTTCCTTGTCGATCAGCTTGTCGACACCGGTCTGGAACAGGCCCGCGCCGAGGAACAGCAGCATGATTTCAGTGACGCGGAAAAAGAGCCGCCACGAGAAGTACTTGCCGCCCAACTGCAGCACATAGAAGGTCAGGAATGCGAGACCGAGGCCGATGAGCACAGCGAGCATCTGGCTGCCATCCACGTGACCCGATTGGCCAAAGCCGAGACCGTACAGGAAGATCACCGTTTCACTGCCTTCGCGCGCGATAGCCAACGCGACCAGCAATGCGACACCCCACCAGTTCGAATCGCGCTTGCTCTTTTGCAGCGACTGTTCCATGTCGCGCTTGAGCGACCGGCCGTGCTGCTTCATCCACAGCACCATCTGCACGATCAGCACACACGCGACCAGCACCATGCCGGTCTGGAAATAATCCTGCGCATCACCGGAGAGCACTTCGGTGAAACCAACCAGCGCCGCGCCGAGCGCGACCGCCGCGATCACACCGGCCGCGACGCCGCCCCACAGGTACGGCAAACCGCGGCGCGCATCGTCGTCGCCATTTTTCAACCACGCGTACAGGATACCGACGACCAGCAAGGCCTCAACGCTTTCCCGCCACACGATGAACAGAATCTGACCCATCCAAGCTCTCCCCTCTACCCTTCCACTGCTTCGGCGAACGCGTAACCCGGTTGTTCAAGGCATGCGCTTGCACCCCAAGCCACCACTCTTACTTCGCGACGATTACGCCCTGCGCCTGCTGATGGAAATCGTCGAAGAACTTGTACTCGCCCGGCGAGAGCGGTGCGATGACGACGAACGAATCGCCGCCCGGCGCCAGCACTTTTTCCTTACGCAATTGCACGCTTTCGAATTCGGCCGCGCCCTTGCCGGTGTTGCGTATCGCGATCTTGATGCGCTGCCCTGCCGGCACTTCGATGCGCGCGGGATTGAGCTTGCCGTCGTTCATTTCCAGGTTGAAGGTCGGCAGATCCACTGCGTGCGCGGCCCCCACCGTCAAAACGGTCATGGCGAGGATCGCGATCTTTCGGTCAATTCTCATTAGCCTTTCCGGAAAACGCGGCGCTGGAGTTTATGCCCGGCGCCGTCTGCTGCATTCATTCATGCGGTCCGCCCCGCGTTTGGCGCGGCGAACCGCGTTGATCCGCGTTGATCCGCGTTGATCAGTAACCGCCCTTCTTGCCGATGCCTGCGTACGTGAAGTCGTATTCGAGCGTGATCGGCTTGAACCACGGGCCCACGCCGGTTTCCTTGTCGACGTGACGGCCGAACGCCATGTGGCCGGTTTGCATCGGCGCTTCGACCACCAGCTTCAGGTGGTACTTGCCGGGGCCCTGCAGCTTGACGTTGTCGCCGTAATGCGGACCGTCGTTGGCGACCATCGCCATCATGTCGCCCTTCTGGGTCTGATTCGAACCGGCTTTGGTCAATTCATAACGAACTTGCAGATACGGCATCCAGTCGCCTTCGGCGAAACCGGTCGGGTTGTTCTTGACCGCGTGGATGTCGGCTTCGAGGTGGACGTCCGAGTCCGACGCCTTGCGCATCATGCCTTCGGGTTCCATCGTGATCGGCTGCAGATAGACCGCGCCGATTTCCATCCCGCCCTGAATCTGGTGCTTCCCGATCGGGTATTCCGCTGCCGTTGCGGAAAGCGCCGCTACTGCGGCCACCGCTGCTGCGCCACCGCGCACAAATGAAGAAATCCGCATTGAAACTCCTTGTTTTTATCAGACTGGAATCGAACTCATTGGAACAGTGCGGTGCGCGTGCGTTTTAAGCCGCGGCCCCACATCCACCGACAGGGGCGACAGACCACAGACAATCGCATTACGAACGTTAATGCGAACCATTCTCAATATTGGTCGAGTTTATCATTGATCGGCAGGGAGAACAAACGAGGACGCTCGCAAAGCCTTACGGCAGCAGGGACTTAAGGCGGTGTTAAGGAAAGCGCGGGCGAAGGTGTTGGCGGGTGTAAAGCGCAGGAAAGACAAGGCGCGGCACATTGCCGCGCCTTTCTTCGCACCTTGCTTGATACGCAGGAGAAATTTATTCGACGCCGGGCACGTGGTCGCCGACGTTCGCGCCAAATACGCGCTGCCGCAGCAGCGCCAGCTGGTCGCGGGTCTGTGCGGCCTTTTCGAACTCGAGATTCTTGGCGTGCTCCATCATCTGCTTTTCGAGGCGCTTGAGTTCCTTGGCGAGTTGCTTCTCGGACATGTCCTCGAATTTCGCCCGAGTCTGCTGTTCCTTCAGCTCAGCGCGAGCGTCGTCGACGTTGTACACCCCGTCTATAATGTCGCGAATCCGTTTGACCACGCCGCGCGGCGTAATGCCGTGCTCCAGATTGTAGGCGATCTGCTTGGCGCGCCGCCGCTCGGTTTCGTCGATGGCGCGGCGCATCGAGTCTGTCACCCGGTCCGCATAGAGAATCGCTTTGCCGTTCACGTTACGCGCCGCCCGGCCGATGGTCTGGATCAGCGAGCGCTCAGCGCGCAGGAAGCCTTCCTTGTCCGCGTCGAGAATCGCGACCAGCGATACTTCAGGGATATCCAGCCCCTCGCGCAGCAGGTTGATCCCGACCAGCACGTCGAACGTGCCCAACCGCAGATCGCGGATGATTTCCACCCGCTCCACCGTGTCGATATCGCTGTGCAGGTAGCGCACCTTGACGCCGTGGTCGGCCAGGAACTCGGTCAGTTGCTCGGCCATCCGCTTGGTCAGCACCGTGACCAGCACACGGTCGCCCACTTTGACGCGCTCGTTGATCTCGGCCAGCACGTCGTCGACCTGGGTGCGCGCCGGACGCACCTCGATTTCCGGATCGACGAGGCCGGTAGGACGCACCAGTTGCTCGGCCACCTGCCCGGCCGTTTTCTTTTCGTAGTCAGCCGGCGTGGCCGACACGAACACCACCTGGCGCATCTTGCGCTCGAACTCATTGAACTTGAGCGGGCGATTGTCGAGCGCCGACGGCAAGCGAAAACCGTAGTCGACCAGATTCTCTTTACGCGCCCGGTCGCCGTTATACATGCCGTTCAACTGGCCGATCAGCACGTGCGACTCGTCGAGCAGCATCAGCGCGTCGGACGGCAGATAGTCGACCAGCGTCGGCGGCGGCTCGCCGGGTGCGGCGCCCGAGAAGTGCCGCGAGTAGTTCTCGATGCCCTTGCAGAAGCCCAATTCCTGCAGCATTTCCAGATCAAAGCGGGTGCGCTGCTCGAGCCGCTGCGCTTCGACAAGCTTTCCGTTGCTGTAGAAGAACTCGAGCCGGTCGCGCAGTTCGGTCTTGATCGTTTCGACCGCGCGCACCACGGTGTCGCGAGGCGTCACATAGTGTGACGACGGATAGACGGTGAAGCGCGAAATCTTCTGCCGCACGCGGCCGGTGAGCGGATCGAACAGTTGCAGCGTCTCGACCTCGTCGTCGAATAACTCGATGCGCACCGCCATTTCGGCGTGCTCGGCCGGGAAAATATCGATCGTGTCGCCGCGCACGCGGAACGAACCGCGCTGGAAGTCGGCTTCATTGCGGTTGTACTGCATCGCGATCAGGCGGGCGATGATGTCGCGCTGGCCGAGCTTGTCGCCGGTACGCAGCGTCAGAATCATCTTGTGGTATTCGGAGGGGTTACCGATACCGTAAATCGCCGACACCGTGCCGACGATGATCACGTCGCGCCGCTCCATCAGGCTCTTGGTGGCCGACAGCCGCATCTGCTCGATGTGCTCGTTGATCGACGAATCTTTCTCGATGAACAGGTCGCGCTGCGGCACGTACGCTTCCGGCTGGTAGTAGTCGTAGTACGAGACGAAGTACTCGACCGCATTGCGCGGAAAGAACTCGCGAAACTCGGAATAAAGCTGCGCGGCGAGCGTCTTGTTCGGCGCGAACACGATCGCCGGCCGGCCGAGCCGCGCGATGGTGTTGGCCATCGTGAAGGTTTTGCCGGAGCCGGTCACGCCGAGCAGCGTCTGGAACGACAAACCGTCCTCGATGCCTTCGACAAGCGTGTCGATTGCCGTCGGCTGGTCGCCCGCGGGCGGATACGGCTGGTAAAGCTGGAACGGCGAGCCTTCGAACGTGATGAATTTGGATTCATCAAGCGTCTCGTCGACTTCAGTCAGATGTTGTTCGGACATGGGGGCGGCACCGGGCCTTGGGCAAAGAACTATTCTAACGGGTTGCGGGAACCCGGGCTGAGCGGGTCTGCGTAGGGATTGCGGGGTGGACGATGCAGGCCAGCTGGCCGATGCGGAGGCGATTTCCCGACGGCTCGAGGCCGCTGTTCGGCCTTCGCCGGCTTCGCTCCAGGCAAATCCGCTATGACGACATGACGCCGGAGTGCCTGTTTTTCAAGCAAATAATTCAGTCCAGCGGGCTTTGTCGCCCGAAAAACGCCCGTGAATTCGCTACAATGGCAAGTCGCGCTCGCCTGTCGATGCCCGCCCGCCGTCTGAATTGTCCGTTGTTGTCCGTCAGACACCGTTGGCCGGCCCGCCCGGGCTTGAAGCCGCCCTCTTTTCACAACTGCTGCCCATCCATCATGTCTCTGTTCTCCGCCGTCGAACTTGCTCCCCGCGACCCGATTCTGGGCCTGAACGAAGCTTTCAACGCCGATGCGCGCACCACCAAGGTCAACCTTGGCGTTGGCGTGTACTTCAATGAAGAAGGCAAGATTCCGCTGCTGCGCGCCGTGCGCGACGCGGAAAAGGCTCGCGTCGAAGCCGCGCTGCCGCGTGGTTATCTGCCGATCGAAGGCATCGCTGCCTACGACGCTGCCGTGCAAACGCTGCTGCTCGGCAACGACTCGCCGCTGATCGCCGCAGGTCGCGTCGTGACGGCGCAAGCACTGGGCGGCACGGGCGCGTTGAAAATCGGCGCCGATTTCCTGAAGCGAGTGAACCCGAACGCCAAGGTCGCGATCAGCGATCCGAGCTGGGAAAACCACCGCGCGCTGTTCGAAAGCGCCGGCTTCGAAGTCGTGAACTATCCGTACTACGACGCGCACACGCACGGCGTGAACTTCGACGGCATGCTGAGCGCGCTGAACAGCTACGCTGCCGGCACGGTTGTCGTTTTGCACGCGTGCTGCCACAACCCGACCGGCGTCGACCTGACCGTTGACCAATGGAAGCAGATCGTCGAAGTCGTCAAGGCGCGCAATCTGGTGCCGTTCCTCGACATCGCTTACCAGGGTTTCGGCGACAACATCGAATCCGACGCTGCAGCAGTCCGCCTGTTCGCGGCATCGGAACTGAACGTGTTCGTGTCGTCGTCGTTCTCGAAGTCGTTCTCGCTGTACGGCGAGCGCATCGGCGCCCTGTCGATCATCACGGCAAGCAAGGAAGAGTCGGCTCGCGTGCTGTCGCAACTGAAGCGCGTGATCCGCACGAACTACTCGAACCCGCCCACGCACGGCGGCTCGGTGGTTGCTGCGGTGCTCGCATCGGCTGAACTGCGCGCCACGTGGGAAAGCGAACTCGCCGAAATGCGTGACCGTATCCGCGCAATGCGCAACGGTCTGGTCGAACGTCTGAAGGCCAGTGGCGTGGATCGTGATTTCAGCTTCGTGAACGCACAACGCGGCATGTTCTCGTACTCGGGTCTGACGGCTCCGCAAGTGGACCGCCTGCGTGAAGAGTTCGGCATCTATGCAGTGGGTACGGGCCGCATCTGCGTGGCTGCGCTGAATACGCGCAACCTCGACGTGGTGGCTAGCGCGATCGCTCATGTGCTGAAGTAAGGCTTTCAGGGCGCGGGCGTTAGTCGCACGCGCTTTACTTTGCTGTTGCTGCTTAAGCTGCATGTAAAAACGGCGCCCTTTCGGGCGCCGTTTTTTATTGGCCGGCTGTTGTTGCCGGACGTGTGAGTGTGACCCGCCGATAAGCCCCGCTGCCGGCACTCCTTCTGTCACCTACGGCCGTTTCAGCGCGAATCCCGATGGATATCGTGCGTGACAAAACCTGCGTCGTTATCAGGCATGTCGAGCCAGTCCGGTTGCGCGAGCGACTGGCGGATATCTTCCAGGCCGCTGCTCCAATGTTCGCGCATTGTAGAAAGGCCGAACTGGAAGTCTTTGAAATGCCCTTCGTATTCCTTCTGCCGATAGATGAGGTGGATCACGTTGTAGCGTTTCGAACACGACAGATCATCCGCCAGCTTGCACCACGGATCGTCGCGCTGGTCAGCCGGCACACGATCGAGCACCTCGCGCAGCACATGCCGGAAACGCTGCGAGCGTTGCAGCATATCGGTCACGAGACGTGTGCGGCTCGAGTACTGGATGTCCTTCATGCGCCCCTGAACATCGGTGATGTTGTCCGGCACCGGCCCGACCGCGCTCCAGAGATCAACCTGGAACGCAAGCGTATCGCGACGCGGCGTGGTCTGAATCACCTCGTAGAGCGGCGTGTTCGACATCAAGCCGCCGTCCCAGTAGAACTGACCGTCGATTTCGACCGCCGCGAAACCCGGCGGCAACGCACCTGACGCCATGAAATGCTCAGGCCTCAGTTTCGTATGCTTGTTATCGAAGTAGGCGAAATTGCCGGTACCGCAATTCACCGCCCCCACTGACACACGCATCTCACCGGAATTGATCCGCTCGAAATCGCAGAGCGCTTCCAGCGTGGCCTTGAGCGGCGTGGTGTCGTAGTAGCTCGCGAGTTGCGGCGGCCCTGAGACGGTAGGCAACGGCGGCGGGAAACGCGGCACGAAAAAGCCCTTTTGCCCTTCCACGATCGCGCCCATCGCCTGGGTCGCCGTAAAAGCCTTGCGTACGGCTTCACTGGAATTAAACAGCGCGTGCTCGATAAAGGCCGGCAACGGCGGTCCGAACGCCGGTTGGCAGATCGTCTCCCAGAATTGCAGCAGCCGCTCGACGCGTTTCTCCGGCGGATTGCCGGCAATGATGGCCGTATTCAGCGCGCCGATCGAAATGCCAGCGAGCCAGTTCGGCTCGATACCGGCTTCGTGAAGCCCCTGAAAGACACCGGCCTGATAGGCGCCCAGCGCACCGCCGCCTTGCAGCATCAACGCGACGGTTTCGTAGTTCGGCAATTGGAGATGCTTGCCGGGATGCGCGGCGGGCGCCGGACCGGCGCCCTCGCCTTCCCCGCCGCCGGGTGCGCCGACGCGTGCCCGCTTGAGATTGCGTTGCGCCATGGGCGCCTCCTTATTGCATGTACCAGCCGTGGCTCACAATAAAGGACTGGCCGGTCAGCGCCGCAGTCGGGAACGTGGAGAGGAACAGCACCGTCTGTGCGACGTCTTCCACCGTGGTGAAGATGCCGTCGACCGTGCCGCCCAGCATCACGCGTTTGATCACGTCTTCTTCGCTGATGCCGAGCTCCTTGGCCTGCTCGGGAATCTGCTTGTCGACCAGTGGCGTACGCACGAAACCCGGACACACCACATGCGAGCGCACGTTATGTTTCGCACCTTCCTTGGCCAGTACGCGTGAAAGACCCAGCAGCGCATGCTTGGCCGTCACATAGGCGGACTTCAGCGGCGACGCTTCGTGCGAATGGACCGAGCCCATGTAGATCACGATGCCACCGCGATCGTCTTTGTACATGTGCTTGAGCGCGGCCTTGGTGGTGAGGAAGGCGCCGTCCACATGGATAGCCTGCATCTTTTTCCAGTCGGAAAACGAATAGTTTTCGATCGGGTTGACGATCTGGATGCCGGCGTTGGAAATCAGAATATCGATCGAGCCGAATTCGGCCGCGACTTTATCTATGCCCTGGTTGACGGCATCTTCGTTCGTGACGTCCATTGCCACGCCGATTGCCTTGCCGCCGCCCTTTTTGATTTCTTCAGCGACGGCGTTCGCGCCGTCCTGGTTCAGGTCGGCAATCGCGACCGCTGCGCCCGCAGCGGAAAGCGTGAGCGCAATCTGCTTGCCGATGCCGCTCGCGGCACCCGTAACCACCGCAACCTTGCCATTCAGATTCGTGTTCAGTGACGACATCCAGAACCTCCATGCAGTTGATGAGCAATGAGACCACGGACCGCAGGCGGCGTGAAGTTAGCCAAACGGCATAGACCATTTGGCTGAATGCTGCACTGCGGCCAACGCTGCTATTGTGCATGAACCGTGTGAACTGCATCCGTAAACTGCACATCGCGCTTTATCTCTTTAAACTGGACGTTTCAGCGGGATTCCGGCGGCATCACTACCAAGGAGGAATGCATGAATTATCGACGTCTAGGCCGTTCGGGCCTGCAAGTCAGCGAATTGTCCATCGGCTCATGGGTCACCTACGGCAATCAGGTGGATCATCGTGCGGCGCGCGAGTCGCTCGCGGCCGCGCGCGATGCGGGAGTCAACTTCTTCGACAATGCCGAGGTGTACGCCGCCGGCCAATCCGAAGAAATCATGGGTCAGGCGCTCAAGGAACTGGCATGGCCGCGTGTGAGCTACGTGGTCTCGACGAAATTTTTCTGGGGCCTCAACGAAGCGCCGAACCAGTACCACACGCTGAACCGTAAATATTTGCTGAACGCCATCGACACGTCGCTCAAACGCCTGCAACTCGATTATGTCGATCTCGTGTTCTGTCATCGCCCTGACCCAAACACGCCGGTCGAAGAAACCGTCTGGGCCATGAGCGACATGATCACGCGCGGCAAAGCCCTGTACTGGGGCACGTCTGAATGGAGCGCCGACGAAATCCGCGCCGCTTACGAGATCGCTGAACGGCATCATCTGCACAAACCGGTCATGGAGCAGCCGCAGTACAACCTGTTCCACCGCAAGCGCGTCGAGCAGGAATACAAACGGCTTTACGAGGATATCGGCCTTGGGCTGACCACCTGGAGCCCGCTCGCGTCCGGCCTGCTCACCGGCAAGTACCGCAACGGCGTGCCTGCCGATAGCCGCGCGCAACTGCAAGGCTACGACTGGCTACGCAAGCAGGTCACCGACGCCGGCAAGAACAACGTGGTCGGCAAGCTGGGCGAAGTGGCCGACGAGCTGGGTTGCACGATCGGCCAGTTGGCGATTGCATGGATTCTGAAGAATCCGAATGTGAGCACCGTGATCACCGGCGCGTCGCGCGTCGAACAGATCGGTGAGAACATGAAATCCGCCGAGGTGGCGGAACGGATCACGCCGGAGATCAAAGTGCGGATCGAGGCGGTCATCGGCGACGCCTACGACTGATCGGCCGCGCCGGACTGGTCCAGACCCGATCGGACCGCGGACCGGTCCGCGGAGCATGGCCTGCGCACCATCGAGACTGTGTCACGCGCAACGCACTGCGGAGTGCAGCGCGGCGTCGCGTACAATACGCGACCGCGCTGCACTTCAGTTGTGCTGCCGCATTGCACTCGCATCGCCGAATCCGCCGTGGACCGGCACGCCCTCTTTCAGTGTCTCCTCATCATGCTCAGCTACCGCCACGCCTTTCATGCAGGCAATCACGCCGACGTTCTGAAACACGCCGTCGTGTTGCAGCTACTGCGCTACCTCGGCCAGAAGGACAAAGCCTACTGGTATATCGACACGCACGCGGGCGCCGGCGTCTATTCGCTGAAGGAAGGCTACGCGACGAAAACTGGCGAGTTCCAGACCGGCATCGCCAAACTGTGGGAGCGTAACGACCTGCCGTCGGTCTTCGCGGAGTACGTCGACGAAGTGAGCGCGCTGAATCCAGACGGCCAGTTGCGCTTCTACCCGGGCTCGCCGTATATCGCGTGGCGGCAAATGCGCGAGCAGGACCGCATGCGCCTGTTCGAGCTGCATACCACTGAAATCGACGTGCTGCGCCATAACTTCCGCGACGCAGGCCGCCGCGCGATGCTTTATGCAGGCGATGGCTTCGACGGCATTCTCGCGTTGCTGCCGCCGGCGCCGCGCCGCGCGCTGGTACTGCTCGATCCGTCGTACGAAGACAAGCGCGACTACACGCGCACACTGCGCTGCGTCGAAGAAAGCCTGAAGCGCTTTCCGACCGGCACCTATGCGGTCTGGTATCCGCAGGTAAGACGCCTTGAATCGCAGCGCTTCCCCGATCAGTTGAAGAAGCTGCAGGAGCGCAACTGGCTGCATGTGAGCCTGACCGTCAGCAATCCGCCGACCGACGGCTTCGGGTTGTTCGGCAGTGGCATGTTCATCCTGAATCCGCCGTATACGCTGGCAAAAACGCTGAAAGACCAGATGCCCTGGCTGGTCGAGGCGCTCGGCGAGGACAAGGCCGCGCAGTTCAAGGTCGAATATCGCGGGGATTGAGCACGCCCCGGGCCGCACGTGGGCGCCTTACCAGAGGTATGACGCGCGCGTGGCCGGGTAAATCACCCGCCATCAGTCCACTTACTTGAGTTGCGCCGCTGCCTTGCGGGCGAAATCGTTGGTGTAGGTCGCGTTCAGATCGATCTTTTTCGGATCGAGGCGGTTATCGAACGACGACAAAGCACGCAATGAAGTCGCCGGGCCATCCGCGGGCATCAAGCCATCCGGTGAATACGCGTCGCGCACGTTGTGGAAGGCCTCCACGTAGAGCGCCGAATCGTTGAGCAAATAGGCCGGCGGCACCATCTTCAGCAAGTCGGCGTCGCTCGCGGTCTGCAACCAGTGGTCCGCGCGCACGATCGCGTTGGCGAGCGCCTGTGTCGTCTTCGGATACTTCTGGATGAAAGTCTCCGATGCGTAGAGCGTCGCTGCCGGCATCGTCCCGCCGAATACCTCCTGCGTACCCTGCACAGTACGTGTATCGACCAGCACTTTGATCGCGCCGCTACGCGCCAGCTTGGTCATCATCGGATCCACATTGGACAGCGCGTCGAGCTGACCGCCGCTCACCGCGGCCAGTACCGTGGCGCCACTGCCCACGCCGATCGCCGAAATCTCGTTACGCTGCACGCCTGCCTTGCGCAAAGCCACGGTGAGCACCAGATCCGTCGACGAACCCGGTGCGCTCACACCGACTTTGGCGCCCTTGAAGTCCGCCAATGTCTTGATCTGATCCGCCTTCGACTTCAGCACCGCGACAACGATCTGCGGCGCGCGGCCCATCAGTACGAACGCGCGGTAGTGTTGCCCTTTTGCCTGCATGAACAGCGTGTGCTCGAATGCGCCGGCTCCCACGTCAGCACTGCCCCCTACGACCGCTTCCAACGCCTTCGAGCCGCCCGCGAAATCTTCGAGCGTGACGTCGAGCCCTTCGTCCTTGAAGTAGCCCAACTGCTGGGCGGCGAGTACCGGCAAATAGTAAAGGCCCGGCAAACCGCCAACGGCCATCGTGAGCGTGGGCTTTTCCGGAGTGTCTTTGGCCAGCGCGACGCTGGGCAGCGTCGCGGGTACGCTCAGCGCGAGCAACGTGGCGCAGGTGCTGGCGGCACGCCGCATCCAGTGAATAGGCATGTGATGTCTCCTTGTTCTGTTTTCATTCGATGCGATGGCGCTACGTACGATGCATGGTCCACATCGTTGGCGAGAGAGCGCGCAACGATTGTCGTCGGACGGTGTCGCGCACGCCATGCATCGAAACCCGAATAGCGTATGCAGTGTCTCGCGCGTTAGCTGAAGATAAAGACGCGCGTGCACATGCGGCAGCACGGCAGAGGGCCTGCCGCTCGAACCATCAACGGATGGATTGGAAAGAACTACCAGGAGATGGCGCGGCGGAGTCGCTTCTTGCGACTTATTGCGCGCGAAGTACAGGACGAGTCTGCGGCTGCGGTTGTGTCGACGGCGTGCCGCCGCCAACAGGCACCGGAATGTAAGGCGCGACAACGAACGGTACCGACGAATTCGGCGCCAGCTCCGTGGGCGTTGCGATAGGCTGCGCCCCTACGATCGGCTGCCGCGAGAGCGGCGCGGTCTGAAGCACGGTACCGCTCTGACCATCGCTGATACCGCTCTGCGAGTCGAGTATCACGGGCTTGCGGGCGGTAGTGCTCGACGCGGCGAACGTTGCCGATACGGCAAAAACCGTTGTCAGCGAAGCTGCGGCGGTCATGGCCAGGACGGATTTGAGCAAGCGGACAGGACGCATGGGCGGACCGGTTGAGTTTGAGAATGCCGGATTGCGCAGAAAACGCTTTACCTTACCGCGGCGGCATCCTTCAGGCTAGTCGTTATTAGCCATGAGTCGCCAAGAAGCGCCAGTTGCTGTGGATTTTCGTGGTCCAGATGTGACAAAGCCCCGTCTATACGGGGCTCAACGCTTTACTGCAATGGCCGCGCATGAGCGCTGCCGGGTCAAACTTGATGCAGTTGAAACTTACAGCGAGTAGCCGTTGGTTTCGAGCGAGCGGATGCGCTGTTCGAGCTGAACGATATCCGACGACGACGCCAGATAGGCTTCACGACGAGTGCGTTCTGCAGTTTCAAACCAGGTGCTCAGCTTTTCAAGTACGTATGCAAACATGATGTTCTCCAAGGATCAGATTGAATCCCCGGTGAGTTCGGCATCAGGGATTTCCCGTAAAAGGGTTAACCCGGATTATAGCCCTATGGTGCAACCTTGCTAGTGAAATGCCCGCATGACGTGCATTCCGTTTTGGAATGGTGCACGCCCGTGGTGCACTTAAGCTGTTGATTTATCTGAATTCAAGACGATTTTCTTGCGGCGATTGATGCTGCCCCACATTAAATTGCACCATTTAGGTGCTTTTTGAGGCTCGGTTGCGATAACGTCCTCGACAGGTTGCACTCCGCGCTTTCAGATCGGATGACAACCCTTCCCCGACACCAGATCGGTATCGGCGAGCCGCTCGATAATCGGGCAATCCGGGCGCTCGTCGCCGTGACAATGGTCCGCCAGATGCGCCAATGTGTCGCGCATGTCGGTCAGTTCGTTGATACGGCGATCGAGCTCCGCAACGTGCTCTAGCGCAATCGCCTTCACTTCGGCGCTGGCGCGCGACCGGTCGTGCCACAGCGCCAGCAAGCGGCGGATGTCTTCGACCAGAAAACCAAGACGGCGCGCCTGCCGAATAAAACGCAGCGAATGAACCTCTTGCGGCCCGTATACGCGATAGCCAGCGCTCGTACGCGCCTTCGCCGCCAACAGGCCCACGCTTTCGTAGTAGCGAATCATCTTCGCCGTGACGCCCGAGGCGCGGGCCGCTTCACCGATGTTCATGACTGTTTCCCCAGTGTGTGCGTCGATCGTACACCTTCCCATAGTGGGAAGGTCAGCCACTCAATTGCGCATCGGCAGGCATAATTCAAGCATCGCAATATTCATTTTTTTGAGGCAATCCCGATGACGATCGAATTCCAGGTAGAAGGCATGAGCTGCCAGCATTGCGTGGCTGCGGTCACGAACGCGATCCGTGAACACGATGGCGCCGCTCAGGTCCAGGTCGATCTGGCATCCGGCCGCGTGGCAGTCGAATCGGCACAACCGGTCGACACGCTCAAAGCCGCAATCGACGAGGCCGGTTACACGGTGACCGGCGTGACCAGCGGCCCAGCCCGCTAAGCGAGCGACCGTTATGTTCAAAGTTGCCGTCATTGGTGCTTCCGGACTGCTCGGCCGGGCTCTCGTCGACGAACTGGCGCAGCAGGCTGATTGGCAAGTTGTCGCCACGGCGTTCAGCCGGCCGGGGCCGAACACGGTCGCGCTGGATATTCGCGATGCGCGGGCGGTCGAGCAATTTGTCGAGCGTGAAGCGCCGGACGCGCTCGTGATTGCCGCAGCAGAGCGTCGGCCGGATGTGTGCGAGCACGATCCGGCGCTCGCCCGGGCGTTGAACGTCGATGCGGTGCGCACCCTGGCCACGGCGGCAACGCGGCGCGGCGCGTGGACGCTCTCGATCTCAACCGATTATGTGTTCGACGGCACCCGCCCGCCCTATCAGCACGATTCCGCGCCCGCGCCGCTCAATGCCTATGGGCGCAGCAAACTCGAAGGCGAGCGCGCGCTGACGGAATCTACCGATCTCGGCTGCGTGCTGCGTTTGCCGCTGCTCTATGGGCCGATCGTCGATTGGGCAGAATCGGCGGTGACGAGTCTCGTGCCGGCGATTGCCGCGTCGGCTTCACGCGAGGGCAAAGCCGCGATCATGGATGCATGGGCGATTCGCTACCCGACCTTTACGCCGGACGTCGCGTTCGTGATCCGGCAGATGCTCGAACGACATGCGCGTGGCGATGCGATCGGCGGCATCGTGCAATGGTCGGGGGATGAGCCGATGAACAAGTATGAAATCGCCGTGCGGCTGGCCGAAGCACTGCAACTGGATGCGCAACTGACGCCACAACATACGCCCACCGACGCGACGCCGCGTCCGCATAACTGCCACCTGGCGTCGGACCGGCTCGAGGCGCTCGGCATTGGTCGCCGCACGCCGTTCGACGTTGCGATCCGGCAAGTGCTGGCCGCATTTCCATGGCGGGGCGAGCCGGCGGCAGATCAGCCTCAATGAAAATCACGGCTCGCCGTAGCCAGTTCGCCGAGCCAGTCGCTGTGATCTTCAAGTCGATGCGCGACGAGATGGATCACCTCGCCCTTCTGTTTCCGTTTCGCGTTGCCCGTTTTACTTGCGTTCATCGCATTGCCGGCGCTGTCACCGCCGGTGGAAACACCGTCATCACGCTGCAAGACGCCATACACCGCCAGCAAGGATGAACCCAGCAACACCTTGCGCTGCTTTTCCACCAGCGCCGGCCAGACGATCACATTGATCGAACCGGTTTCGTCTTCGATGGAAACGAACACGGTGCCGTTTGCCGTGCCCGGCCGCTGCCGCACGGTGACGATGCCGCAGGCGCGCGCCAGCGTGCCGTGTCCGCACGCGGCAAGTTCTGCCGCCGTGCGAAAACGCTGCTTGGCAAGACGCTCGCGCAATAGCGCGAGCGGATGACGATTGAGCGTGAGGCCGATGCTCGCGTAGTCGTCGACGATCTCGCGACTTTCTGTTGCCTGTGGCAATGTCAACGGCGCTTCGGCGATCGGCGCATCGCGCAGCAGCTTGGGTACCGTGTGCTGCGCGGTCACCTGCCACCACGCTTCGCGCCGATGGCCCGCAATGCTGACCAGCGCGTTCGCCGCGGCCAGCGCTTCGAGATCGCGCCGCGTCAATGCCGCGCGACGCGCCAGATCGTCGACGTCGGTAAACTGCGCGTCGCTGCGAGCCGCCATGATGCGTTCGGCCGCTACCTGCGAAAGACCTTTGATCAGATGCATGCCGATGCGTACTGCCGGACCGCGTGCACCATAGGTTTTCGACGATTGAAATACGCGGGCGGTCAGCTGTTTTGCCGCACGCCGGATCGTCCGGGCCAATGTGAAGCGCCGCAACGACATGTCACGGAATTGCTGTGCAGACAATGCGCCCTGCTGACGACGCAAACAGGTCTCGCTCGATGAAATCCGCTGCCCTTCATGGCCGCGTCTTTCGAAGGTCGACTCCCAATCGCTCAAGGTTACGTCCGGCGGCAACACCTGGACGCCGTGACGCCTGGCATCCTGCACGAGTTGCGACGGCGAATAAAATCCCAACGGCTGGCTGTTCAGCAACCCCGCCAGAAAGGCGGCCGGCTCATAACGTTTCAACCACGCGCTGAGATAGACGAGCAAGGCAAAGCTCGCCGCATGGCTTTCAGGAAAACCATATTCGCCGAAGCCTTCGATCTGTTTGCAGATGCGCGCGATGAACTCCTTTTCGTAGCCGCGCGCCGACATGCGGTCAGTCAGATCCTGCTGATACTTCGCCAGATTGCCGGTGCGCCGCCACGCGGCCATCGCGCGCCGCAATTGATCGGCCTGCTCGCCGGTGTAGAGCGCGGCAACCATCGCGAGGTGCATCACCTGCTCCTGGAAAATCGGTACGCCGAGCGTGCGCTCGAGCACGGGGCGTAACTCATCTTTAGCGTAGTCCACCGCCTCCAGACCCTGCTTGCGACGCAGGTACGGATGCACCATGCCGCCCTGGATCGGTCCGGGCCGCACGATCGCAACTTCGATCACAAGATCGTAGTACTTGTTCGGTTTCAGCCGCGGCAGCATGCTTTGCTGCGCACGCGATTCGATCTGGAATACGCCGATCGTATCGGCATGACCGCACATTTCGTAGACACCGCGATCTTCGCGCGGAATATCCTGCATCCTGAATTTCAGCAAACCGCGCCGCAAGGCGACGAATTCCAGCGCACGACGAATCGCCGACAACATGCCGAGCGCCAGCACGTCGACTTTCAATAGATCGAGCGCATCGATGTCGTCCTTATCCCACTCAATTACGCTGCGG
This sequence comes from Paraburkholderia sp. SECH2, assembly GCF_030464795.1. NCBI lineage: Bacteria > Pseudomonadati > Pseudomonadota > Betaproteobacteria > Burkholderiales > Burkholderiaceae > Paraburkholderia > Paraburkholderia sp. SECH2. Next base: position 4,892 of record NZ_JALPRH010000039.1, on the reverse strand, counting down.
TCTTTCATCGTCGCGTTCTCGATAGGTACTAGCCGTGACAACTTGTCTTTCGCGATCACAAAGCCGCCGACGTGTTGCGACAGATGACGCGGAAAGTTGCGCAACTCTTTGGTGAGGCGAATCAGATTCTGCGTGATGTGCGAGTTGGCAGCGAAGCCCGCTTCGGCCAGATATTTGGCGACCGCATCCGTGCCGTCCCACCACTGCTGCGATTTACTGATTCGCTCGATCAACGACGCTTCGAGCCCTAACGCCTTGCCGACGTCCTTCAGCGCACTGCGGGCGTGATAGGTGATCAGCGTTGCAGTGAGCGCCGCGCGATGACGGCCGTACTTCCCATAAATATATTGAATCACCTCCTCCCGACGCTGATGTTCGAAATCGATGTCAATATCAGGCGGTTCGTTACGCGCACGCGAGATGAACCGTTCGATTAGCATGTTCATGTGCACCGGATCAATTTCCGTCACGTGCAGGCAGTAGCACACGATCGAATTGGCCGCTGAGCCTCGTCCCTGACAGAGAATGTTTCTGGAGCGCGCGAAGCTCACGATATCCTGTACCGTCAGGAAGTACTTTTCGTATTTCAGGTCGGCGATCAGTTGCAGCTCTTTCTCGATCTGATCGATTCGTTTGAGATCTATTCCCTTCGGCCAGCGCTCCATCGCGCCGGCCATGACCAGTTTGCGCAGATAGCTTGATGGCGATTCACCGGCGGGCACCAGTTCTTCCGGATACTCGTACTTGAGTTCGTCGAGCGAGAAGCGACACAGGGCGGCGATACGCAGCGTTTCCTCGAGCGTGTCGCGTGGATACAGTTTGCCGAGCCGCACGCGAGTACGCATATGCCGTTCGGCATTGGCCTCGAGCGCGTGACCACATGCCGATAGCGGTGTGACGAGGCCAATCGCGGTTAGGGTGTCCTGCAACGGCTTGCGCGATCGCACATGCATCAGGACGCCTCCTGCTGCTACCAAAGGCAAACCACTCGCTTTTGAAATCATTCGCAATGCGTCGATCTGAAGATCGTCGCTACCGGTTTGCCAAAGTTCGAGTGCGATCCATGAGCGTTGCGGCGCGAACGATGCCAGCCAGTGCACACAACGCAATGTGTGCGAGAGCGTCGCCGTGCGCTGCGGCACGAGGATCAGGAGGCAATCGGGCAAGGCTTTGAGATGCTCGAGATGCGGTAGCGAGTCGGTGAAGTCGGATGGACCGAGGCGATAGCTGCCTTTGTCTGCACGCGAACGGGCCAGCGTGATCAGTTCGGAAAGGTTGCCGTAACCATTGCGATTGGTTGCGAGCGCAACCAGTGTGCAGAATGGCTCGCCTGCATCGTCGGTTAGATTGAGTTCGCTGCCGATGATGAGGTGGGGGATGGGTTTTAGCTTCTCTTGGTCAGGGGTTTCTGGCTCGGTGGTTGCTTGTTGGGTGGTTGCTTGTTGGGTGGTTGCTTGTGGGGTGCACGTTGGCTTCGCGGCCGCCGGCTCTACTGCTTCTTCCAAAGCCGCTCCTGCCTGCGCGGTTTTCGCCTTGTCATCGCGCTCCTTCCGTTGGCGCTCCCGCTCCTGTTCGATTTCTTTCACCGCCGTGTGCGCGCGCACGACGCCCGCCAGCGAGCATTCATCGGTGATCGCGAGCGCGCTATAACCGCACGACATCGCCTGCTCGACCAGTTCATGCGGGTGCGAAGCGCCACGCAGAAACGAAAAATTAGTCAGGCAGTGCAACTCCGCATACGGAGGCAATTGGGGCACAAGCGCCTGCTCCAATGAACCTGAGACTTGGGAATCTGCCATGATGCTCAGCCGAATAAACCCTGCAGATACCACTCGCCGCCAAGGCGTTCCCGGTACACCCAGAACATATGCCCACGATCGTCTGCCGCAACGTAGTAATCCCGCTCGACGAGGTTACCGTCCCACCACCCTGCTTCAATCCGTTCGGTACGCGTGAGCATTTTCAGTGGCCGACGATAGATCGGCCGCTGGTCGCGCATCATCAGGTGCAGCGGTTTGTCGAGCATCCAGACGGGGCGAGGCTGTGATGGCAATGCACTGTCGGGCAGATCGAGTGAGGCTTGAGCATCGGCCGCTTGTGTTACGAATAGGTGGCTGCTTTTAGCGTCGCTCGCTTCTTCGGGCTCTCGGGATATGTGCTCTGGGTGTGCTGTGCGTTCCGCGTGTCTCGCCCCATCGTCGTCTGCACCCACGCTCTCCAATGCAGCGTGCTGCAACTCATCGGTCAGCCAGGTTTTATCCGCTTTGATTTTTGTCTTAGTCTTCGCAGATGAGCGCTTCTTGCGCGAAAACGCTTGCGCCTGATAGGCCTCGACGCGCATTGCCCGCTCGGGCCGATGATCGTCCTGCACCGACATCTGCAACACGTTCTCCGGCCCCAAACGCGCGCTCAAGCGTTCGAGCAGACGTGCGATCGAATCGCCGTCTGATTCGGGCATTGGAAACAAAGTGTCCGACCGCCCTGCATGGTCGCCGATCTGATCCGCGACCAGCTTCAACTCGATCACGGGCGCCACCAGAACCGTCTGATTCAACTTCTCACGCAACAGCCAGATCAGATGCTCGGCATCGCGCGACGGTATGGCCCAAGCGACCTTCAGACTCGACGTTTTCGGCGCATGACGGGATGCCAATTCATGTTCGAGCAACAACGTATAACCACTGAGCGCTGCATGATGCGCGCTCAACCATCCGGCCAGTTGCACAATCAGCCGACGCGCGGCGAACAGTAATGCATCGGCATTGTCGACCCGCGACGGCAACTCCAACTGAGCATGAAACGATGCCGGCGCGCGAAACGATTCGCGCGGATCCGGACGCGCACCATATGCCTGCGCCAGCAGATCCAGAATTCCGCTGCCGAAACGCCGCACGACACCCGACCTTGGCAACTGACGCAAATCGGCCAGTGTCGCGCAACCAACATGCGTAAACGCATCGCGATCCGCCTGCGAAACCGGCAACAACAACACGGATAAGCGGTCGAGGACCCGAGCAAGCGACGTCTCCTTTATCACATGCCAACGATGCCCCTGCCGATCGGCGTGCGCCTGAGCCAACAACCACGCGCCCCAGGCTGTCGGTGCACACGCGATGCGCGCCGTATAGCCGAATTCAGCCACCGTCGTGGACACCTGCGACAACAACGCCCGCAAGCCGCCAAACAACCGCAAGCCGGAGCCGACTTCCAGCAACAAGGTATGCGCGTGCCCGAGCGACACCTTCGGGGTGTACGTCAGCAAAGCGAGCGCCATCGCTTCGAACGCCTGCGTTTCGCGGACTGTGTCTGCGGCAAGCATCTTGAGACCGGGCGCCAAGGCCAATGCGTACGAGCGCGATTGCCCCACGTACACCCCGGCACGCAATGCGTCGAAATCCGGCATCACGATGTGCGCGTGATCGGCCAACGCATAGCAGCGCGCCTCGGTAACGCTGTCGGCACCCGGAGGTTGGCTTGTCTCGCCGGACTCACACCGATTCGGCTTCGCGAGCGAACCATCCGGAAGCGGCTCGAGAGGCTTCACCGCTTCCAGCGATAAGAGTGGCAATGTGACTGCGATCCACAACATGTTTGATCTCTCGTCCTTGATTGCTACCGACTCCGCTTTCCGGCAACAAGACGCTTTGTAACGGCAAAATGAGACGCAGAGGCTCCGCTAACGGCGGGCCGCGACGCTTGAAGATGTCGATCGAAATACCAATCTCCTGCAACCATTCACGACGGTTGATCGTCTGCGCATTGGCCGGCAAGAGCGGCTCGCAGATCATTCGTAATGGCGCCGGTGAAGATTGCGTGGCTGCCTCGACAGGCCGGATCAAAAATGCCAGCGATCCCGATTCCTGAGCCGCCACCTGCAGACGCCGAACCTTATCGGCGCGCGCATTCGGTAGCCATACCAGCACAGCGCCGATGCCATCCTGCTTCAATGCCTGAGCAGCAGCCCACAGAGACTGGTCTTCACTCGAACGCACCCATAAGACGCGTTCGACATCGATACCCCACGACCTCAATGCCGAAGCACAGGGCTGGCAAGGGGGCGCCACAAGCATGACGTGCCGTTCGGCTTGTGTCGTAAGATGCCGAAGCGCGCGGGCCAGCAGGCGCAGTTCGCCGACTCCTTCGTGCTCAATCAATAACTCTGTCAGGCCGCCGGCCGACCAGCCCTGCCCAGGCAGCAGTTGATCCAGCGCAGCATAGCCGCTGGAAATCACCCGCGAGTCCGCCTCGGCAAGCTCATTGCCCTGCCACACCTGACGCCGCAATCTCGACGACAACGCTGTCGTCGCCAGATGAATCGCTGCTGCCATAGACACGCTCGTTCAATAGGGAATACTCCACCCTGCCCGGCATCGGACGCGCATGGGGCGACGAGTTTTCACTGTATGTTTATACAGTATTTTGTAGTGGATGTTAAGGCAACGCGATGCGACGAAGCGCGCGCAGGAAGGAAATAAAAAGGGGCGGTGAAGCTGTTTTTGTTGCAGATTTTTCGCCTGCGCGAGAGCTACTTTTTGGCGCTGTCGCTCAGCAAGCAGGGTAATCTCACGTGCTCTGGGAGGAATGAGAAGAGCAGAGAGCCTGCGCATGTATGTCGCGGAATTGATAAGAGCCAACGGTTACGCGATCGTGCTGCGGATCGGGGAGAAGTAAGGCAAGGAGAACTGAGGCGCATTGGGCAAAGCTGCGCGGAATGATGTTTTCAGATCCGACCATTGTGATGGACGGACAGACGCCCGGACTAAGTCCCGGCGTGAGCATGCCATCGTCGTCGTGATGACTCGACTGGAGGCGAAGGCTCTTTCTGCCTCTGCGTTCTGCGCCGTAAACGCAGAAACCCCACCTTTGCGGGGTGGGGTTTCTGATGCTGCTGG